>DATFOP010000001.1:0-3838 GCA_035265505.1 Propionibacteriaceae bacterium
CGGCGGCGCGACGTACCAAGTGCCGGTCGAGGTCAAGCCGGCTCGAGCGACGACGTTGGCGATGCGCTGGTTGGTCACCTTTGCCCGGCAGCGGCGGGAGAAGACCATGTCTGAGCGCTTGATGAACGAAATCCTTGACGCCTCCAATGGACTCGGCGCCGCTGTCAAGCGTCGTGAGGACACCCACAAGATGGCCGAGGCCAACAAGGCGTTCGCCCACTACCGCTGGTAATCCCAGCCCGAGGCCTCAGCTCTGCGGAAGCCGCACCTGGCTCCGTTGAGCACGCAATCATCTAAGGAGAGATTGAAGCCACACCATGGCTGTCGACATCAAGACTGACCTGTCCAAGGTCCGCAACATCGGGATCATGGCCCACATCGACGCGGGCAAGACGACCACGACTGAGCGAATCCTGTTCTACACCGGTATCAACTACAAGATGGGTGAGGTGCACGAGGGCGCCGCCACCATGGACTGGATGGAGCAGGAGCAGGAGCGCGGCATCACCATCACGTCCGCCGCGACGACCTGTCACTGGAAAGACCACCAGATCAACATCATCGACACCCCCGGGCACGTCGACTTCACGGTTGAGGTCGAGCGCTCACTGCGGGTTCTCGACGGAGCCGTCGCCGTCTTCGACGGCGTCGCCGGTGTGGAGCCGCAGAGCCAGACCGTCTGGCGCCAAGCCGACAGGTATCGGGTGCCCCGGATCTGCTTCGTGAACAAGCTGGACCGGACGGGTGCCAGTTTCGACTTCTGCGTCAGCACGATCAAGAACCGGTTGAACGCCGTACCGGCCGTGCTCCAACTGCCGATCGGCTCCGAGGTCAATTTCATCGGCGTTGTGGACCTGATCAAGATGCGGGCTCTGACCTGGCGGGGCGAGACCACGATCGGTGACGACTACACGGTCGAGGAGATTCCGGCCGACATGGTGGACAAGGCCCAGGAGGCGCGCCACGCGCTGATTGAGCTGGTCGCCGACTACGACGACCACCTGATGGAGGCCTACCTCACTGACGAGGACTCCATCACCCCCGAATTGCTTGCCGACTCGATTCGTCGGGCGGTCCTGTCGTCCCAGATCACCGCGGTGCTGTGCGGTAGCGCCTTCAAGAACAAAGGCGTGCAGCCCTTGCTCGACGCGGTCATCGCCTACCTGCCGTCGCCGCTCGATGTGCCGGCGATCGACGGTTTCAAGCCGGGCAACGAGTCGGTCCGCATCGAGCGGCATCCGGCCGACTCCGATCCGTTCTCCGCGCTCGCGTTCAAGATTGCCGCTGATCCGCACTTGGGCCGCCTGACCTACATTCGGCTCTACTCGGGAAAGCTCGAGGCTGGCTCCACGGTGCTCAACGCGACCAAGGGTCGCAAGGAGCGAATCGGCAAGATCTACCAGATGCACGCCAACAAGCGGCAGGAGATCGCCTCTGTCGGTGCGGGCCAGATCGTCGCCGTGATGGGACTCAAGGACACCACCACTGGTGAGACCTTGAGCGATCCGACTGCGCAGGTCGTTCTGGAGTCGATGGACTTTCCAGCCCCGGTCATCGAGCAGGCCATCGAGCCGAGGACCAAGTCCGACCAGGAGAAGCTGGGCACCGCTATCCAACGGCTCGCGGAGGAAGACCCGACATTCCGGGTGCACACCGACGATGAGACCGGTCAGACCATCATCGCCGGCATGGGCGAGCTGCACCTCGAGGTGCTGATCGACCGGATGAAGCGTGAGTTCCGCGTCGAGGCGAACATCGGGAAGCCTCAGGTGGCCTATCGAGAGACCCTCCGGCGCAAGGTGGAGAAGGTCGAGTACACCCATAAGAAGCAGTCCGGTGGCTCAGGGCAGTACGGCCGGGTCATCATCAACCTGGAGCCGCTGCAATCCGGCACCGGTTATGAGTTCGTCAACGCCATCACGGGCGGCAGGATCCCCAAGGAATACATTCCTGCGGTTGACGAGGGGATCCAGGACGCCATGCAGTTCGGTGTGCTCGCGGGCTATCCGGTGGAGGACGTCAAGGTCACCCTGGTGGACGGCGCGTACCACGACGTCGACTCCTCCGAGCTCGCGTTCAAGATCGCTGGCTCGATGGTGTTCAAGGAAGCGGCGCGCAAGGCGGACCCGGCACTGCTGGAGCCGATCATGGCGGTCGAAGTGACCACGCCCGAGGACTATCTGGGCACCGTCATCGGTGACCTCAACTCCCGGCGCGGTCATATCCAGGCCATGACCGACCTGCATGGCAACAAGGTGGTCCAAGCCCTCGTGCCGCTGTCGGAGATGTTCGGCTACGTGGGAGATCTGCGGTCCAAGACCTCTGGCCAGGCCTCGTACTCGATGGAGTTCCACTCCTACGCCGAGACGCCCAAGAGCGTCGCGGAGGAGATCATCCAGAAGGCGCGGGGGGAGTGACCTCGAGCCGTACGGTTTGGGTTTGACGCCGGCCGTACGGGCAGGAAAACTTAGGCCGGGCCAGGACCGGCGACCAAACCCAACAACCAAGCAACGCCTCGCGTCCGCGAGGCAAGTAAAACTAAGAAGGAGCCTCAGTGGCAAAGGCCAAGTTCGAGCGGACCAAGCCGCACGTCAACATCGGCACCATCGGGCACATCGACCACGGCAAGACCACGCTGACCGCGGCGATCACGAAGGTGCTGCACGACAAGTACCCGAACCTGAACGAGGTGTCCGCCTTCGATCAGATCGACAAGGCTCCTGAGGAGCGGCAGCGCGGCATCACCATCTCCATCGCGCACGTCGAGTACCAGACCGAGAAGCGGCATTACGCCCACGTCGACTGCCCGGGTCACGCCGACTACATCAAGAACATGATCACCGGCGCGGCGCAGATGGACGGCGCAATCCTCGTGGTCGCAGCCACCGACGGCCCGATGCCGCAGACCCGTGAGCACGTGCTGCTGGCTCGCCAGGTGGGCGTGCCGGCGATCGTGGTTGCGCTGAACAAGTGCGACATGGTCGACGACGACGAGATCCTCGAGCTGGTCGAGCTGGAGGTCCGCGAGCTGCTGAGTGAGTACGAGTTCCCCGGCGACGACCTGCCGGTGGTCAAGGTCGCGGCGTTCCCGGCCTTGAACGGTGACGCCAAGTGGACCACCGCCATCGAGGAACTGATGGACGCGGTCGACGATTACATCCCGCAGCCGACTCGCGAGGTCGACAAGCCGTTCCTGATGCCGGTTGAGGACGTCTTCACCATCACCGGTCGCGGCACCGTTGTCACCGGCCGGATCGAGCGCGGCGTGATCAAGGTGAACGAGACGGTCGATATCATCGGCATCCGCGATACCAAGCAGACCACGACGGTCACCGGCGTGGAAATGTTCCGCAAGCTGCTCGACGAGGGCCAGGCCGGAGAGAACGTCGGGCTGCTGCTGCGCGGCACCAGGCGCGACGACGTCGAGCGCGGCATGGTCGTGATCAAGCCCGGTACGACCACCCCGCACACCGACTTCGAGGCCAGGGTCTACATCCTGTCCAAGGAGGAGGGTGGCCGGCACACGCCGTTCTTCAACAACTACCGCCCGCAGTTCTACTTCCGGACCACCGATGTGACCGGCGTGGTGAATCTGCCGGAGGGCACCGACATGGTCATGCCCGGTGACAACACCGACATGTCTGTGCAACTCATCCAGCCGATCGCGATGGAAGAGGAGCTGAAGTTCGCTATCCGCGAGGGCGGCCGTACGGTGGGCGCCGGACGGGTGACGAAAATCCTGAAGTGACGATCCGCGGCCGGACGATCCGCAGCTGACGCATCCCGGTCGTACGAGCTTGACATGCTTGCCTGATCAACGACGAAGGCCCCGGACCGT
>DATFOP010000002.1:0-10790 GCA_035265505.1 Propionibacteriaceae bacterium
GCTTGGAGTGATGGAGCTCCATGATCTCCCCGGAGATATGCGGGGCCAAGGCACCGTAGTCATACGGGAGATCGGGGAGGTCGTAGGCAGCCATCGAAATCCTCTCGAGAAATGTGGGTGAAGATCACAGGCGTCGAACACTTGCATCCTACGATCAACGAGCTGCTGATGCAGGGCATCCCCCTGGCCAAAAGGTGTTGACTCGAAGGCATTTGCAGGCGGTGTCGGGAGAAAGCGGCCTGATCAGCCGGGCAACCGAATCTCCAGTACGCGGAAGCCTTGAGCGGACGCGGCCCGCTCGCACCTGTAGCGCTGAGCGATCAGCCACCGCTGCAGGCTGTCGGCACCGAGGTTCTTGCCGACCACCAAGCGGGCGATTCCGGACGGCAGCAACCGGCTGAGCCAGCTGCCGAGCAGCAGATGCAGCGCTTCCTTGCCGATCCGAATCGGCGGGTTCGACCAAATCTGGTCATAGCGCACGTCAGGATCGATGTCGTCCGGGCGGCAGATATGGACCCGGTCCGCGACGTTGAGTGCGGTGGCGTTGTCCCGGCACAGGGCCAGCGCCCGTTCGTTGACATCCACCGCGTCGACCTTCGCATCTGGGCAGTGCAGAGCAACCGCGAGGGCGATCGGCCCGTAGCCGCAGCCGAGATCAAGAACTCGTGGATTCCCTTCAGGCACCGGAGAGGCCCGCAGCAAGATCGCAGTGCCCCGGTCCAGCCCGTCCGGGGAGAACACACCGGCCGCCGTGATCAGCTGAACCTCCGTGCCCCAAAGGTTGACTTTGATCATCCTGCGCCGCTCGGCCGTTCCGGGCACTGCGCTGAAGTAGTGATCAGCCATCGGCGGCGGCCATCGCGGGTGCCACTCGACGGTTGCGGGCTTCTTCGGCCCGCACAGCGAGTTGATCATCGGGTGGGTAGCCGACTTCTTCTAGCGTCAGTCCGTGTGGCGGCATGACGTGAACCCTCGTGTCGCGCACCCTCACCTGGGTGAGCTCGGCCAGCCAGTCAAGGTTGCGGCGACCCGACCCGACCGCGACCAGCGCGCCCACCAGCGACCGCACCATCGAGTGACAGAAGGCGTCAGCTCGTACGGTGATCTCGATCATCTCTGGCTGGCGTTCGGCATGCAGATCGAGCAAAGTCCGAATCGTGCTGGCGCCCTGGTGTTGCCGGCAAAAGGCGGCAAAGTCGCGCAAGCCAACCAGGGCGGGAGCACCGGCGTTCACGGTATTCACGTCGATCACCTCACCGATCCGAGCGACATCGTGTCGCCGCAGCGGATCTGGCGGCACCGAGGCGTCGCTCAGCCGGTAGACGTAACGACGCCAGACGGCGGAGAACCGGGCATCGAATCCTGGTGGTGCGGCCGAAATCCGTCGCACCACCACGTCGTGGGGAAGGGCCCGATCCAGACGGCGGCTGAGCGTACGGCCGTCGTCCGCGATCGTCTGTTCAGGCAGGTCGACGTGAGCCACCTGGCCACGGGCATGGACGCCGGCGTCCGTGCGGCCGGCGCAGACCAAACTCACCGGTGAATCGAGCCGCAGCACCTTCGGCAGCCAGTCCTCGAGCTCACCTTGAACCGTCCGGCGGCCCGGCTGAGTCGCCCAACCGGAGAAGTCGGTGCCGTCGTAGGCAATATCCAGCCGCCAGCGCACGTAGCGAACTTAGACCCGGCGATACGCGAGATCGAAGATATGGCGGCCGGCGGCGAGACCCCGCTTCTCGAAGCGGGTCATCGGGCGCGCTTCCCACCGAGGTGCCCAGCCCCCAGAGTGCTCGTTCGCGAATGCCGGATGATCGTCCAGGACCTGCCGAATCTGGCCGGCATAGTCCTCCCAATCGGTGGCAAGGCGCCACTCTCCACGCTGGCGCATCCGGGAGGCCACAAGGTCGGCGAAGCGGGTGGTCAGCAATCGACGCTTGTGGTGCCGAGCCTTCTGCCATGGATCGGGAAAAAACAGCCAGACGCAATCCACGGTGGCGTGGGGGAGGAGGAACCGGAACCCTGCGACGGCGTCGGCCTCCACGATCCGCACGTTGCGAACCTCGTTCGCAGCAAGCTGGGCCAGGGTGCTGGCAATGGCGGGCTGGTACACCTCGAACGCGAGGATGTTGGCCGATGGACGCGCTTTGGCCATCGGTACGAGCGAATCGCCGGTACCTGGTCCGATCTCGACGATCAGTGGCGCCGAGCGGCCGAAGGCGGCTTCCAGATCGACCGACACACCAGGCTGGACCGACGTGGTCGTCTCGGCGCGTGGCACCGGCAGCACGAACGTGTTGTAGTGCCGCTCCCACGCGCGCCGCTGTTGCGGACGCATCCGAGTACTCCGGCGGACGAAAGAGGTGACGTCCCGTCGCACCAGGTTTCGGTCGGCGCGACTGCCGTTCAGCTGGAGATGTCCTTGCTGGAGAAGCGGGCCCAGGCGGCGAGCCAGAAGACGATCGCGTAGACCGCCGCAGTAATCAGCCCTCGCTGGAGGTTGTCGGTGGCTATCGGATCTCGGAGCAGATCGCCGAAGAAGATCCACCAGTGGGTGAGCAGCCACGGATGCAGCCAGTCGAGCTGCGAGATCGAGTCCAAGATGAACATCATCACGTTGACCAAGACAACAGCGATGGTGGCCCCAATAGGCTGCTCGGTCAGGGTGGAGATGAACAGGCCGATAGCGCCGAGCGCGGAGAAGCCGGTAGCCAGGTAGCCGCAGCACAGCAGCAACCGGAGCACCCCGCTGCTGAAGCTAACCTGGCTCCCGGACAAGGTTGTCATGGGGCCGCCGCCGAAGAGTGCCAGACCCATGATCGCGCCCACCAGGGCAACCAGGGCCGTAGCGACAAAGGCGAAGATGACGATCGCCGCGTACTTGTTGATCAGCAGCCGGACGCGTCCTACTGGGATGGTGAGTAGATAGCGAAGCGTTCCGAGGTTTGCTTCGCCTGCCACCGTGTCACCGGAGATCGCGCTCACCGCCAGCGGCAGGAAGATTGGGAGTTCGACGGTCAAAGCGGCGAACGCCACGAAGAGCCCGTTGCCGGTGATGGAGTTGATGAACTCTGGGCCGCCGCCTCCGGGCGGGGACACGCGAACCGCTATGGCGATGATCACCGGCACGACCGCGAGCACGCCCATTCCCGCCAAGTTGCGCCGACGACCGTAAATGATCTTGAGCTCGGACAGAAGGAAACGCGGCGCCACCCGGCGCCGCGGAGACGCACGAACCTGGAGGACGTCAACCGCTGACATCGAAGCCCTCCCCAGTCAAGGAGACGAAGACGTCTTCCAGGCTCGGCTTCAGGACCGCGAATCCGAGGACCGGTACGTCCTCGTGCACGAGGTTGGGCACGATTTTCTCGACGGCGACGTCGCCGATAGTGGCAGTGACTGAGCCTTTGTGTTGCGAGATGTCGGTCAAGCCGAGTTCGGCAAGCACCCTGGCAGCGTCGGCGACGCGATCGGTGTCCACCTGGACTGCCTTGACCGCACCGCTCCTCAGATCGTCCATGGAACCTTGCGAGACCAGCTTGCCCTCATACATCACGCCAACGTGACTGCACATTTGGTCCACCTCGGCAAGCAGGTGACTGGAGACGAGCACCGTAGTGCCGTCGGCAGCGACGTTTGAGATCAGATGTCTCACCTCTCGAGTTCCCTGAGGATCGAGTCCGTTCGTCGGTTCATCCAGCACCAGGAGTTCCCTGGGCATCAGCAAGGCACTGGCGATGGCCAGCCGCTGCCGCATGCCGAGGGAATAAGCGCGGTAGCGCTTTCCGGCGGCCGCCAGCAGGCCCACTCGATCCAGCGCAACGTCAATGCGATTCGACGCCGTAGCGGGATCGGCAAAACGGTCCGCCGCGTCCAGCCGGAACAGATTCGCCCTGCCTGACAAGTACGGATGAAATGCCGGCCCCTCGACGAGCGACCCGACGCGGCGCAGCGCGTCGGTGGCGTCCCGTGGCACGGCATGGCCGAGCAACTGAACGGTGCCGGCGGTAGGCCGGATCAGCCCCAACATCATTCGGATGGCCGTCGTCTTGCCTGATCCATTGGGCCCGAGAAACCCGTAGATGGCTCCCGTCGGAACCTCTAGATCGACGTCGTTCACCGCCAGCTGGTGACGGAACCGCTTGGTCAGACCCCGCGTCACAACCGGTGAGCCATCGCCCGCCTCACCGGCCGGGACGGACGTCACTTCTCGAGGGCCGCATAGACGACGTCGGGAGCGACCGAACCGATCGCCAGCCGGCCGTCATCGGTGAACACCGCGGTGAATGCGGTGCCCGCCAGCAATCGTCCCGATCCCCAGGAACCGGAAACCTTCGGCAACTGTTGCAGGAAAGCCTCGCGCTGGTCGGCGCCTGGACTCGAGTCGCTGGAGGCCCTGGCTGGCATCTTGGTGATGACCACGGTCGTCCAGCCCTCGCCGACGACCATCGGCGCGTCTGCACTATCCGGATCGGTCGGCGTCGGCGCCTTGGATTCATCACCGCCGGCCTTGGGAGTCACCTCGGTGACCTCGGCACCCGGTGGCGGAGTGAACTCGAAGACCTTGGGATCGGGCTGGGCGAAGTCGATCTCGGTGTAGGCCACCCGAAACACCGTCGTGCCGCCGGCGAACGCCTCGGCCTTGAGCGGTAAGTGGGTGTCACCGTCAACGGCAAGCCGCGCCTCGGTAAGAAGGGATCTCGTGTCGCGGGGCCGGAGGACGAGATCGTACGCGGCACGCCCGGCGACAGTCACCGCGCTGTCGATACTCACGTCTGTGGTCGGTCCGATCTCGTCGAGAATCCGCTGGGCCGCTTCTTGCGGCGTCTTGGGCGCGTCGCTGGGAGTGGATCCAGGGGTCTTCTGCTGAGCGTCTTGCGGCACGGTCGCGTGCGTGGCCTTGTTCTGCTGGCTCGACCAGGTCCAGACGTCGGTGCCGTTAGTGATGACATCGGACTCGCCGAGATCGCCATAGAGGGCGATCCGGGCTTTGTCCGGGTCGGCGAACCAGACACCGAGCTTGTGCTTGCCCATCAGTAGCGAGTTGAACTCCGAGCTGTCTGAGCCGTCGGGCGCGGGGATCGCCGGTATGCCTAGGTTCGCCTCCTGCTCGACAGAGCCCGAGAAGTTTTTCACCGAGACGTTTTGCAGATCAACCAGCAACTGCTCAGGGGTCGTGGGCGGCAGCTTGGGCTCGGCTGTGGCCGTCGAGGCCACCAGACCCGATGCGGCGACAACCATGACCACAGCCAATGGCGCCGTCCACCGTAGTACCGACCTCGAATCAGTGCGCATACCGAACATTGTTGCTCGCGCGCGATCGATAGGACGAGTTGAGACCGAATCGAGCCCCAGCGGGTCGGCCGGGCGGCTTACGCGTCGAACTGGTCACAGTTGTGCAGCAGTTGGGCAAACTCTGCGGCGCTGGCACTCGTGCCCTCTTGCCTGCTAAAGCCTCTCTGGCGACGATAAGGACACGGCTACTGTCGAGGGTAAGAGAGGAGGGACCAGGCCGCTGCAGTGCGGGCGGGTCCGGAGCTTTCCCGGAGTGTGTCGAAGGAGGTCATCATGGATGGCTTTCGGCCATCATCGATCGAGGTTGCGCCACTGCAATCGGAAGGCTCGCTCTACGGCTTCATGCTGATCGGTCGCTGGCCAAACGACACTGTTGAGTGGGCGAAATTCCTGGTGCTCGCCGTTCAGATGGCCGCCGTGCCCGGATTGCTCCCGGTCAGCACGGTCTTCCGCATTCGGGAAGACCTGCCCGAACAGCCGCAGCCCGGCGCCGTCGGTCTCGTCGCCGCCGAAGGCCAATTGATGGGAGAACATCCGCTGCGTCCGGGACAGTTCGCCGATCCCCAGCCACCGGGCCTGTTGGTGTTGCACCCTCCGTCCAGCACGCTGTCCTCGGTGCCTGAGTATGACGTCGCCTCAGGGTGTGTCTTCTTGCCCGGCCTGCCGCATCTCGGTCTCGACCACCGCGCCGCCTGGGTTGAAGCCGACGTCGAAGGCACCGTGACTCAGATGATCAGCCGGTCCGGCATCGATCCGCAGCGGAATGCCGACACGGCCGCCCTGGCTCTCCTCCTCGCCGCCTAGCGCTATCCCACTGTCGCTCGCGAATCTCAGACCCGCTCCGCACCGCGCCGCTCGGGTGGTGCCGCAAAAGCGGTCGCGATCACGGGGCAGGCGCAGGTAGCGTCGACGCTCATGGGCCATGTCGATCTCTCCGGCGTGTCCTACGCCCTTCCCGACGGCCGCCCCCTGCTTGACGAGGTGTCGTTCCGGGTCGGCGAGGGGTCGGTCGTGGCCTTGGTGGGCGCTAACGGCTCGGGCAAGACGACGCTGTTGCGGATCATCGCCGGTGATCTTGCGCCAACTGCCGGCTCGATCTCCCGGAGCGGCGGCCTGGGAGTGATGCGTCAGTTCATCGGCAGCATCCGGGACAGCTCGACGGTCCGCGAGCTGCTTTTCTCCCTGTCCCCGCCGAGGCTGCAGACCGCAGTGGCGGATGTCGACCGCCTCGAGCTCGCGCTCATGACCGACGATCGGGAAGCCACGCAGCTGGCCTACGCGCAGGCTCTCGCCGATTATGCCGATGCTGGCGGATACGAGGCGGAAGTGCTCTTCGACGCCTGCTGCATGGCCGCTCTGGGCACGTCGTACGACCGCGCCAAGTGGCGAGAGGTCAATTCCCTCTCCGGCGGTGAACAGAAACGTCTCGCCCTCGAGGCGCTACTCCGCGGGCCGGACGAGGTGCTGCTCCTCGACGAGCCGGACAACTACCTCGACGTGCCCAGCAAGCGGTGGCTCGAGGCTCAGCTAGCGGCGACGCCGAAGTCGATCTTGCTCGTCAGCCATGACCGGGAGCTGCTGGCCCAGGTCGCGCAGACGATCGCCGCCGTCGAGCTTGGTGCGTCGGGCAACTCAGTGTGGATTCACGGTGGCGGCTTCGAGTCCTTTGCGGAGGCCCGGCGGGCCCGCTTCGAGCGCTTCGCAGAGCTGCGGCGTCGCTGGGACGAGGAACACGCGAAGCTTCGCGAGCTGATGTTGATGTATAAGCAGAAGGCGGCGTACAACGACGGCATGGCGTCGCGTTACCAGGCGGCCCAGACCCGACTGGCCAAGTTCGAAGAGGCTGGCCCGCCTCAGGCCGTCCCGCTGCAGCAGAGCGTGTCGATGCGGCTCACCGGGGGTCGTACCGGAAAGAGGGCGATCGTCATCACCGACCTCGAGCTCACCGGTCTGATGAGGCCCTTCGACGCCGAGATCTGGTTCGGGGACAGAGTCGCAGTGCTCGGCTCCAACGGGTCGGGCAAGTCGCACTTCCTGCGCCTACTGGCCCGAGGCGGCTCCGACCCGGACCTCGAGCACCGTCCGGTGAGCGAGGACAAGGTTGACCCGGTGGCTCACACGGGCCGGGCCAAGCTGGGCGCTCGCGTCCGACCGGGCTGGTTTGCGCAGACCCATCATCATCCAGAGCTGGCGGGTCGTACGCTGCTGGAAATCCTGCACCGAGGCGATCATTACCGCGCCGGGATGGGCCGCGAGGAGGCCTCGCGCAAGCTGGACCGCTACGAACTGGCCACGGCCGCCGAGCAGCGTTTCGAGTCGTTGTCGGGAGGCCAGCAAGCGCGGTTGCAGATCTTGCTGCTCGAACTGTCGGGAGCCACCTTACTGGTGTTGGACGAGCCGACGGACAACCTTGACATCGAGTCGGCAGAGGCCCTCGAGCATGGGCTGACGTCCTTCGAGGGAACGGTGGTGGCTGTTACCCATGACCGCTGGTTCGCCCGCAGCTTCGACCGGTTCTTGATCTTTGGCGCCGACGGCAGCGTTTACGAGTCAGCCCAGCCGGTGTGGGACGAGGGCCGCGTCCAGCGCTCCCGCTGAGTGTCACGAGGGCGGAGACACGTCGGGTTATCCCCAGGTCAAGGTGTACGGCAAGCATCAATGTGCGACGCCTCCATGATCATCATGCTGGACATATGTCATCGAAAGAGCTTGAGCGCACCGCCGATCGGGAGGCCTGGAGATCACGTCGGTCGCGCCCTTCTTCGGCACGATCGGATGATCGCGGAGCAGCGGGCCGGACTCCGCTGCTGCGACGGCCGTGGATCGTGCCCCTGGCTCTGCTGACGGTGATCTTCGTCGCGTACGCCGTGCCGCCCTATCTCTCGCTGGATCCAGCGCGGGCTCGGTTGCAGCCGATGCCGGCCCATCGCGGCTACTATCCCTTGCTGGTAAGCCACATCTTCTTGGGCTCGCTGGTGTTGCTGGCAGCTTGCCTTCAGGTGTGGCCGTGGCTTCGTCCCAGCCATCCCGCGGTACATCGATGGAGCGGGCGGGTCTACGTGGTCGCGGCGCTGGCTGCGTCACTTTGTGTCATGATCATCGCGCCGATGGGTCTGCACGGTCCTAACCAGCAAGTGGCGAACACGATGCTCGCCTTGTTGTGGTTCGGCACGACTCTGGCCGGCTTCAGGTCCGCCAGACAGCATCGTTTCGCTGATCACCGGCAATGGATGCTCCGTAGCGTCGCGCTGAGCTTCTCCATCGTCGCCAACCGGCTCTGGTTGATGATCGCGTTCGCGGTTTTCGTGCCGGAGATTTACACCGGTGCCGACGTGGATACGGTGGCGCTCGACCAGGCGATCGGCGTGGCGAGCTGGATCAGCTGGGTGGCGAACCTGTTGATCGTCGAGTGGCGGCTGCACCGCCGGCGCCCTTCCCGTCGGGATCGCCCGATCATCGTGCGCCCTCAGACCGCGAAATCAGCTCACAGCGATCAGCAGTACATTGCAGATCGCGAGCGCCGCTCCCACCTGTCGCCTAGCTCGACGGGCGACTGATGGCGGGAGAACTGGGAGCATGTGCACAGTTGGCAGCTGCCCGGCCCCGCGAATCAGCGCTGATCGATCGGGACGAAGTCTCGGCTGCGCATGCCTGTGTAGATCTGCTTCGGCCGGGCGATCTTCTGCTCCTTGTCCTCCACGAGCTCTGACCACTGCGCCAGCCAGCCCGGGGTCCGGCCGATCGCGAACAGCACGGTGAACATCTCAGGAGGGAACTGCAGAGCCTCGTAGATCAGCCCCGAATAGAAGTCGACGTTCGGGTAGAGCTTGCGCTTGACGAAGTACTCATCTTCGAGAGCGATCTTCTCCAGCTCCATCGCGACCTTGAGCAGCGGATTGACTCCGGTGACAGCGAAGACGTCGTCGCAGGCCTTCTTGATGATCGTGGCTCGCGGGTCGTGGTTCTTGTACACCCGGTGGCCGAAGCCCATCAGCTTTTCCTTGCCGCCCTTCACACCCTCGATGAAGTCGGGAATCCTCTCGGTAGAGCGGACCCGCTTCAGCATTTTGAGGACTGCCTCGTTGGCGCCGCCATGCAGCGGTCCGAAGAGCGCGCCGATCCCGGCGGCGACGGCAGAGTAGGGGTCAGCCTCCGCCGAGCCGACGGAGCGCACGGCGTTGGTGGAGCAATTTTGCTCGTGGTCGGCGTGCAGTATGAACAAGATCTCCAGTGCCTTCACCAGCCGCTCGTCGGCCTCGTAGGTGGGCTCGCTCATCTTGAAGAGCATGGCCAGGAAGTTGGCCGTGTACGAGAGACGGTTGTCCGGGTAGACGTACGGCTTGCCCTGCACGTGACGGAAGGCGAACGCGCCCAGGGTGGGCATCTTGGCGATCAGCCGAGTGATCTGCAGCTTGCGATTGTCCGGGTCCTTGATGTCCCTCGCGTCGGGATAGAACGTCGACAGCGCGCTTACCGCCGCCATCAACATGCCCATCGGATGTGCGTCGTAGCGGAAACCCTGGATGAATTGCTTGAGGTTCTCGTGCAGGAACGTGTGGTAGGTGACCTCGTGGACCCAGCTGTCCAGCTGATCCTGCGTTGGAAGCTCGCCGTACAGCAGCAGGTAAGAGACCTCCAAGAATGTGGAGCTTTCGGCGAGCTGCTCGATCGGGTAGCCGCGGTATTCGAGGATGCCGGCGTCGCCGTCGATGTAGGTGATCGAGCTTCGGCACGACGCGGTGTTCACGAACCCCGGATCGTAAGTGGCGAGCCCAGGCTCATCGTCGACAGCAACCTGTTTCAGATCTGCGGCCCGAATCGTGCCGTCGGTGATCGGGACCTCGTACTGCTGACCCGTCCGGTTGTCGCGGATGCTGAGCGTATCGGCCATGCGGTAAACCTACGTTGGAGCACATCGGCCGGACTAGTAGGTGGGCCTATGACTTTGGCGACACTTCCATCGTGGCCGAGCGCACTGACTTTGACCGGCGCGACCACTGGCGGGTAGCCTGGACGGCTGTTGCGTCAACGCAGGCCAGCTGACGCTGCCCTGGAACGGGTGCTCAGCGAGTGAGCGCCTGGCAACGGCGCGGATTACTGGTCTTAACAACGAAAGTTAGGTCATGTCTACGTACAGCCCCAAGCCTGGCGACATCACGCGCTCCTGGCATGTGATCGACGCGGACGATGTCGTCCTGGGTCGGCTGGCCGTGACCGCCGCGACGCTGCTGCGGGGCAAGCACAAGCCGACCTACGCCCCGCACGTCGACGGTGGTGACTTCGTCGTCGTCGTCAACGCATCCAAGATCGCCCTCACTGGCAACAAGCGGACCGACAAGCTGATGTACCGGCACTCGGGTCGCCCCGGTAGCCTGCGCACCGTGCCGTACGGTGAGCTGCTGGACCGCGACCCGCGCAGGGCCATGGAACTGGCAGTGTGGGGAATGCTGCCCAAGAACAAGCTCAGCCGCAAACTGATCAAGAAGCTCAAGGTGTACGCC
>DATFOP010000003.1:0-2299 GCA_035265505.1 Propionibacteriaceae bacterium
GGCATCGCCATCGGCGCTGGCACCGACGTGGCCATTGAAACGGCCGACGTCGTGCTTATGCGCTCAGACCCGCTCGACGTGCCGACCGCACTGCGGATCGGGAAAGGCACACTGCGGAAGATGCGGCAGAACCTCGGCTGGGCGATCGGCTACAACGCCATCGCTTTGCCAATTGCTGCTGGCGTCTTCGAACCGGCTTTTGGGCTGGTGCTCCGGCCCGAAATCGCCGCACTGTCGATGTCCGGCTCGAGCTTCCTCGTCGCCGTCAACGCCCTGCTGCTGAAGCGGCTGCGCCTTCCCGCGCCCGGCGAGCAGGTTCCGGCGGCGGCTGTGTCCGAGCGCCCACCGGCCCTGGTCAACCAACCGGATGCGGCACCAGCCACTCCTGCGCTCCCCCGGGACGGCCACCACCATGGCCACTAGCCCGCGACTGGCGGGCTCAGCGCGGACTGTGGCCCTGGTTCTCGCGGTGCTCGGCTACCGGCGGCAGCTGCGCCGCCGCGACCACTGGAGCCGGCCACGGCTGATGGCCCATCAGGATCGGGCCTTGGCGCACTTGCGCAGGCATGCCTACGCGAAGTCCCCTTTCTATCGGGATTTCCACGCCGACCTGACCGATGCGCCGCTGGAACGACTGCCGGTGCTGACCAAGCAGCATTTGATGACCAACTTCGACCGCCTGGTCACCCGTCCGGACGTACAGCTGGCGGACGTCGAGAATTACCTGGCGGCGCTGCTCGGTAATGAGCTGTTCCACAACCGCTACTACGTCTCGGCCACCGCTGGCACCACCGGGCGGCGTGGCATTCTCCTCTGGAACTTCGCCGAATGGGTTCAGGTCGTCAGCTCCTACAACCGGGCTTTTGACTGGGCCGGCTCGACCGCCGGACTCACCCACCGGGTCAAGACCGCGGTCGTCAGCTCGACCAACCCGAGTCACCAGTCGGCGCGCGTCGGTGCCTCGATCCACAGCCGTTGGGTGCCCACGCTCCGGATCGATTCAGGCGATGACGTGCCGAGCATCATCGACCGGCTGAACGGCTGGCAGCCGGCGATGCTCATCGGCTATGCCTCGATGCTGCGGCTGCTAGCCGAGGAGCAACTGGCCGGTCGGCTCGCGATCGAGCCGCAGTTTCTTTTCAGTGCCTCCGAGGTGCTGACTGATGCCACCCGACGGTTGGCGGCCGAAGCCTGGGGCCGGAGGCCGTTCAACGTCTACGCCGCCACCGAAACGTCCGGCATCGCCGCCGAATGCGGCGGGCACTCAGGCATGCACCTTTTCGAGGACCTGGTGGTCACCGAAGTGGTCGACGACGAGAACCGGCCGGTGCCCCCCGGCGAGTACGGCGCCAAAGTGCTGGTCACCGTGCTGTTCTCCCGCACCCTGCCGCTCATCCGCTATGAGATGAGTGACAGCCTGCAGTTGGCCGCCGGCAGTCACGACTGCTCCTGCGGCCGGCCCTACGCCCTCATCAGCGGCATCCAAGGCCGCCAGCAGGAGGCGCTCACCTTCGCCGGGGCCGACGGGCAAAGCCGTACGGTGCAACCACTCGTCTTCCACCACGTCATGGACTCCGTCACATCCGCCGGCTGGCAGGTCAAACAGCACGGCGACAGGCTGGAGGTGCTGGTGGCGCAGCCGCACGATCTCGACCAGTCGGCGCTGGCCGCCGCGATCCGGTCGGCCCTTGCGGCGCAGGGCGTACAGCCGCCACTCATTGAGGTCCGGGAGGTGGACGCGATTCCCCGCACGGCGCTGGGCAAGGCGCCCTTGATCATTCGGGAGTAACAATTCACCGGACTAGCTACGCGGACCCCCAGGTCAGCAATCGGAAGTCGCGAAGTCTTCGGACCGGATGGCGGAGTTGCCACGCCTGCGAAGCGATGAGCACGTCGCAGCCTCCCTTAACGAGTGACTCCAGGGTCCTGCGTGAACTCGTAGACATTGCCATCCGGAGCGCGGAAGTGCACCCAGGCATTGCCGCTCTCGTCGACCACCGGCTCGAGGAGAATCTCGACGCCCGCGGAATGGAGCTCATCGGTTGCCCCGAAGACGTCATCGACCAAGAAGCCGGCGACGGGACCAGTCGTGAAGTGACGATTGACTGGATTGCCGGGACCGAAGACCTCGACCTTGCTGCCGTCGGGCAATCTCAGCATCCAGAAGTCCTCGTGCTGTAGGTCCACGCGCAGGCCGAGGAGGTCTCGGAAGAATGCCACGGTCTGTTGGGGGCGGTCCGACCGGGTTCCGACCCAGGCGAGCTTCAAAATCTGCATTCTGTAACTTAACCGTTGGAGA
>DATFOP010000004.1:0-6899 GCA_035265505.1 Propionibacteriaceae bacterium
TCCACCGAGATCGTCGGTGTAAAGGGCGAGGGTATCCACGGCGTAGCGCTCTTCGGGCGACAGCGTGTCGGGTATCTGTGCCGGGAAAGCGTATTGAGTGTTCAAGTGAATCCCGAGAAGACCTTCAGGCCGCATGGCCCCGAGAGCGGTCGTTACGACGGCGCCCCAATCACCGCCTTGAGCGGCCCAGTGCGTATAGCCAAGACGCTTCATGAGTTCTACCCACGCGGTTGCGATACGGGAAACAGTCCACCCCGTCTCGGCCGGCTTTTGGGAGAACCCGAATCCGGGCAGCGACGGGACGACGACGTCAAATGAATCTTCGACGTTTCCTCCGAACGTGACCGGGTCAGTTAGTGGGCCAATCAGCTTCAGGAACTCGACGATCGAACCTGGCCATCCGTGCGTCAAGATGAGGGGCATCGCATTCGGATTCTTGGACTTGACATGGATGAAGTGAATATCCAGCCCATCGATCTTGGTCAGAAACTGGGGGAAACGATTGAGTTCCGACTCGAATCGGCGCCAGTCGTACTCTCGCTCCCAGTAGTTGATAAGCGATTTAGCATTCTCCAAGCGGACACCTTGCGACCAGTCGGGGACGGTTTCCGGATTCGGCCATCGAGTTCTGGCGAGTCGCTGCTTCAAGTCCTCAATCTCGGAGTCCGAGATCGCGACGGTGAAGGGGCGGACGAGGGTTGAGGGCGTCGGTGGGGTCAATGCCTCGTTCTCCTGAACTTTGATTTGCAGTGCGGCGAGAGTTATAGCTCCCAGCGGGCCCGCTGTTCTGCGTGGTCGACGGCCCGACCCGCGGTCGACCTTGGTCGGAAGCATCTACGCCTTCATGCGGCAGAACGCCAACCCTGGAGCTGTGACTGGGGCTCGACGACGGTCGTCACGCGGCCGGAGTCGACGTCGTAGACGTGGCCCGAGACGGTGATCCGAGGCGAGATCTGGGGTGCTGCTAGCACGCGGTCGACGTCGAGACGCACGGTGTGAGCGGGTTCGGTCGCTGGCAGCTCGGCAGCCCGAGTGGGGACGCTTTCCAGCAAGGGAACGGCACCTGGCGGCGGAATTTCCTGAACGGCTACGTGGTCGTCGACCCCAGTGCAAAGACGGCAAGCATCACGCTGACTACCCCATAATCGCCACCGCCGCAACCGCTGGGACCCGCTGAGGAGCACGACGGTTCGCGCTAGCTCGCGCCTCCCTTCGCGTGAAGGCGGAACTCGGCCGGTCAGGCTACGCGCCGCTCCCAAGGGGAATCGCACCAAACAAATAATGCAAGGGCAAGCCGGCGCGTTACCCGGCTTTCGCTTTCCCACGCGGAGCGGGAGCGCTGATGCCAGTGCTCGCAGCTCTCGGTTGTCGTCCTGAGCGAGCGTGTGCGGCTCGATGGCGGACACGCTCGCATGCACGGAGAACCGGAAGCCCGCAATGCCGTCCTGAGCCATGCGGAGGGCAGCCGATGTGTTGAAGGCCCCGCTATGTGGCTTTCCCATGTAGTCGCGCGCTCGGCCGCTACTGGCGGGGCTGCCTTCGGAGGGAATCGGGATTCGAATGCGGCTGGTAGCCGCTCCGGGACCAACCGCCTTTCACTATGCACTCTGCGCGCCTCGCTCAGCTCTTCAGTCGGACGAAAGGCCCTCGCTTCGCTCCCAGGCTTGCGCACCTTCACCCGCCCGCCCGGCGGGCGTCGTCTCTCGACGCATCGAGTCTCGGATCACTCCAGTCCCGCCAACCCGCCCCGGGACCTATTCGCCCCCACGCGCGGCCATTAGCATCAGCCGGCTTGGAACAACGGATTCGCTTCTGTACCGCTCCGGATGGAGTTCAGCTTGCCTACGCGGAGCACGGCGACGGGCCGCCGCTTGTCAAGGCTGCCAATTGGCTAACCCATCTGGAGTTCGACTGGAACAGCCCGATCTGGCGCCATTGGCTCGAGGGGCTGGGGAACGGCCATCGGATGATCCGCTACGACGAGCGCGGCTGTGGTCTCTCCGACCGCGAGTTCGAAAGGGATTCGCTCGCCGCCCACGTGGAGGATCTGGAAGCAGTGGTCGATGCGGCGGAGCTCGACCGGTTCGCGCTTCTGGGGATCTCCCAGGGTGGTGCGCTGGCGATCTCCTATGCGGTGCGACACCCGGAGCGGGTTAGCCACCTTCTTCTCTGCGGCGCGTATGCACGTGGCCGCATGCGACGGTCCCTAACCGCGCCGCAGCGCGAACAGGAGGAGCTGCTTCGATCGGTGATGGAGATTGGCTGGGGCCGCCCGGATGCGACCTTTCGGCGGGTGTTCACGATGAGGTTCGTTCCCGAGGCAACCCCCGAGCAAATGGAGTGGTTCGACGAGCTGCAGCGGGTTTCGGCGACCCCGGAAACCGCGCTTCGCCTGCGCCAGGCCTGGAGTCAGATCGACGTCACCGGACTGCTCGGTCGAGTCAGTGCTCCGACCCTGGTCGCCCATGCGCGAGACGAGCTCGTCGTGCCGTTCCCCGAAGGTCGACGACTCGCCACGGGCATCCCCAGCGCCCGCTTCCTGCCGCTTGAGGGACGCAACCACATCCTGCTCGCAGACGAGCCGGCCTGGCCCGCGTTCCTCGCGGAGGCACGGGGATTCCTCGGCACCACCATCGAGCCGCCGGCGCTCATGCTCGACGAGCTGAGCCCCCGCGAGGTCGAGGTGCTAGAGCTTGTCGCCGCCGGGCTTAGCAACGAGGAGATCGGCGCCCGGCTCTACCTCAGCGTCCGCACCGTAGAGCGCCATCTTTCGAACGTCTACGCGAAGCTCCGGATCTCCGGCAAGGCGGCTCGCGCCGCCGCCGCAGCGCGCTTTTCCGCCATCCGCCGCTAGAGCGCTCTACGTGCATGCCGCCACCCGGACCTGCCCAGATTGGGTGGTGTCGCCGATGTCGGAGCCCGCCTCTCAGCCTAGGTTGATCCCGATCCGTTTTTCCACGTCAGGAGTAACCGATGAGCGAGCGTGAAGCCCCAGCGATGACCACCTTCCGGGGATGGATGGGCCCGTCGACGGTGCTGTTCGCGAGCATGTTCGCGGGCCAGGCCGGGTTTCTTGTGCTCGCACCGATCCTTGCCGAGGTGAGCCGTGAGCTCGGCGTCACCACGGCCGCCGCGGGCCAGCTTCGCCTTGCATCCGGGTTCGCCGGTGGGGCGACGGCGCTCGCGCTCGCGCCGCTCGCGACCCGCTTGGACCTGCGCGGCCTGTTGACCGTCGGCCTGACCATGATCGCCGCTGGTTCCCTCGCCAGCGCACTCGCCCCGACGTTCGCCCTGCTAGTGATCGCCCAGCTCGGCATCGGCTCGGGGCTCGGCACCGTGCTTTCCGCCGCCATCGCGGCGGCCGCCGAATGGGCACCGCCCGGTCAACGCGCACGGGTGCTCTCGTGGACATTGCTCGGACAGCCGGCGGCCTGGGTGGTCGGCATGCCGCTGGCGGGGATTGCCGCCGACGTCAACTGGCGACTGGCGTGGCTCACAGTGCCCCTCGTTGCCAGCCTGGTTGCCCTCGCAGCGGTTCGGGGGCGGCGTCCCAGCGCCCCGGCATCCGCGCTCAAGACCAATTGGCGATGCCTGTCCCGCAACCGCGAGGTAGCCGGATGGGCGCTCGGCGAGCTCTCCGCATTCGCCGGGTGGAGCGGGACCCTCGTCTACTGCGGGGCGCTACTCGTGGAGTCGTATGGAGTCTCCGCCGCCGGCGTGGGTTTGGTGCTCGCGGGGTCCGCGGTCGCCTACTTCCCGGGCAATTTCCTCGTTCGGCGCGTGGTCGATCGGGCCGCGCGCCCGCTGCTCATCGGCCTGGGAGCCGCGCTCGCCGTGGGCGTTGCCATCTTCGGCGTCGTCCGCCCAAGCCTCGCCTTCAGCGCGGTGCTCTTCGCCGGCCTCGTCTTCCTCGCCGGCGGCCGAACGCTGGCTGGGAGCGCGGTCGGGCTTCACTCGGCGCCGGAGGACAGGCTGACCGTGACCAGGGCTCGGGCGGCGGCGGCCCAGTTCGGCTACCTGCTCGGAGCGGGGGCCGGGGGCGGCGCGTTGGCGGTTGGTGGCTATTCGGCGCTGGGAGTCGTCCTCGCGGCGCTGTTCGCCGGCGCCGTCCTCCCCCACATTGCACTGGCCCTCTCCGCGCGGTTGTCGAGCGGCGACTCAACCGCGGACGCTTTCGGTCTGGCACGCGCCCGGTGACCGGGTCGCAGATCGTTAGGAGGACCCACCGATGAAGCTGGTGAAGACGGAACGGTCGGGACTCGCGGCCTCGGCGGAGATGACCCGCATCGAGCCACTTCGCAAGGTCTACTCCGCCTGGCAGCGGGGGGACTTCCGCCCCCGCGCCGGCGTCTACGACCACGACATGGAGTGGGGATGGTCGGCGGAGTTTCCGGGCCTCGCGGGAGTCTTTCGGGACTCGGGGCCGAGGAGTGGGCGAATGCTTCGCTGGCTCAGCTCCTGGGAGCATTGGCGAGTCGAGCCCGAGGAGTACATCGCGGCGGGCGAGTCCGTCGTCGTGCTCACTCGATACCTGGGTCGCGGCAAGGGAAGCGGCGTCGAGGTGGACGCGCCCGGGGCGCACCTCTGGAGGATGCGCAATGGCAAGGCCGTTCGCCTCGAGATCTTCTCGAGTCGCGAGCGGGCACTCGACGCCGCCGGACTGTGAGCGCGGTGCGCCGGGCGAAGCGCGAGCAATATAGAGAGCAGGTCCGGAATCGCAGTCCGCTGAATGCCGCCGCGCAACCCCGACAACTCCTCGTCTCACCGGTCGTCGAGTGCCAGCGCAGGATCTTCCCGGTGGGATTCCGCGGGATCTCGCCGGTGAAGACGATCTCCCGCGGGACCTTGAACTCGTTACCTCCTGCAAGGCAACGACATCGTGTTAGGTCGACCACCGCGCTCAGTTGCCGACCGAGCGTGATATTGGCTGGTCGCGGTCGCGGGTGAGGAAGTTCTGGGGCATGCGTCAGCTTCCCCCCTGCAAACGGACGGAAAACGAGAGGATCTAGGGGGATTGGTGCGACAGCTCCACGCCAGAGTGGGAACAGGCGAGCCGCCGCCGTTGCTTGTCGTCGGAACAAGCAGCAAGCACCTGCGATCAGGGCTATGAGTCGTCTGGGTAGCCCGCGTATACGGGCGCGCCGATCTGCTCCCGCAGACCCAAGTCGTCGCGCACGTTCCAGATCTCGGCGATCTTTCGATCGGCCAGCCGGAAGAAGTTCACGCCGGCAAAGCGCACGCTGCGTCCTGTAGGAGCAACGCTGCCCCAGACACCGCTGTGCGTGCCCGAGATCGTCCACCGCGCAACGACGAGGTCTCCCTCGGCAACGAGCGCTTCTACCTCCAGGCGAATATCGGGAAAAGCCGCTCGAAACTGCTGTGCGACTGCCTTCTGCCCGGCGGGCCCCGGTGGGGCGTCGCCACGCCGTAGGTCGTGGCGAACGTAGTCGGCCCCGACGAGCTCGTCCGCAGCGTCGAGGTTCCCACGATTCCAGAGCTCGTCGTAGAAGCGAAGGACCAGTTGCTAGTTCGCTTCGAGCATTTGGTCGGGCATGTTCGCGTCAGCGTACCCGGGGCCACATTGCGAGCTGCCGCTTCCGTGCAGACAAGCACTCCTCGAACAGGGCTGCTCGTCTCCGCCTCGCTCGGTTCGGTCACGGGCAGCCTTTGTGCGACAGCCTTGCGTCAAAGCGATAGCGCACTGACCTATCTGTGATCGCATACAGGGATTGCGTCAAACAAATAATGCGTCGTCAAGGCAAGCCGTTACTCGGCATCGCGCACAGCAGCATCGCGCCATAGCACGTCGATCGCCTGGGCCCGGCGATCCGCCGCTGAAGGTCGTACGCGCAGCGACGCTACGCGCCGCGGGGCACGTCTCAACGCCTCGGATGCGACTACCGGGCGTCGCTGAAGGACAGCAGCGCCTCCATCGCGGAGGCATAGCCGGGCAGCTCCACGAGCCGCTTGAACCTGTGGTGGAGCGGCGATCCCGGATACGTCACGAGCCTCACGCCGCCATCGCCGCGTGCTCGGAGCGTCGACGACGCCGCGAGCAGTGCGGAAAGGCAAATGCGCCCAACGCGGGGGCAGCCGCGTAGGTCGACGGCGATCCCCCGGGTGTCATCGGCAAGCGCGCCGTTCAGCAATGCACTCCAGCTCGTCACCTCGGCGTCTCGCAGCTCGCCCTCGACGTCCACCAGCCTCAGCCCATCCTCGGCGTCCATCAGGTGGAACACGACCGGCCTCCCAGGAACGTCATCACTCAACCAGGGGCAGCGAACGCTCGACGCCGACCACGTCGATCACCCGCCGAATGGGGGCAGACGCGATCCGAATACGAAGGCGATCCCCGCTCTCGCGTGAGTGCGTCGCGACCGCGAGCAAGCTCCGCACGCCCACCGAGTCGAGGAAGTCGACCTCGCCGAGGTCGAGCAGGATCGGCGACGCGTCGCAATGCCAAACCCGGCGCAGCTCTTCATCCAGGCTGTTGGCGGTCGCGATGTCGAGCTCCCCGAGCGCTCGCACTACAAGCGAGTCGCCGTCCTGCTCGATCCGGACGGTGAGCCGGCCGTCCTTGCGGACTGAAACCGAAGTGCCCAATTCAGCACTCTCCTCTCATCCTCTCGAAGCGGTGCCGCCCTGTAGCTGGAAGGAAGAGAGAAAGTGAGAGCGCCTTCGACGGCTTCACATATCAGCCTACTCCGATGGTGTGACCAATTGGAAGCGTGGGCCGCCACGCCGTGACGCAGACTCCGGGGGAGGAGGCGCGACAGCGCATCGATCTCTGGGCGCGGAAGCTCGGCCACCCGCTCGGACGCCCCCGGTGTGAGCAGCGGAGTCGGGCATGGGGCGTGCCCTTGCCCGGAAAGGCCCAGATCTAGCTGTCGCCGCCCACA
>DATFOP010000005.1:0-3063 GCA_035265505.1 Propionibacteriaceae bacterium
TCGGAGGCGACCACGGTGCGGGCGTGCTGGGCCAGATGCAGGCTCTGCACGCCGCAGCCCGTACCGAGATCAAGAGCCCGATTCACCGGTCGGCGGATGGTCAACTGGGCCAGTGTGGTCGAGGCCGTGGACACCCCGAGCACGAAGTCGGGCCGCATAGGGGCGATCCTCGTGTCGAGATGCGGGGAGAGGTCGGACACCACCCATCCGCTGGCGCCGTCGTCGCTGCCGTACGGGCGGATGTCCAGCCGCGCGACAACCTCGCCGGCCGATTCTTCAACGATGCCCGCGGCGATGAGCGGTTCAACCAGCCCGGGCAGCGCGCGATCGAGGGTGGGTCGGGGTACGGACTGCTGGAGCAGCCAGAGCGCCGTCAGGGTGGCCAGCGGCTCTGTCCGGCCAGCGAGCGCCCGTACGCCGGGCACGGTGCTGTTGCGGCCGAGGGCCCGATGCGCCTCGTCGCCAAGCAGCTCGACGACCGCATCGACGGTGTACTCGCGCTCGGCGAACGCGGATGCGAGGCGGCGGCAATCGACATCGCTCAGCACCTGGCCCATGCTGCCAGGGGCAAGAAGACGTGGATTTCTCCCGTGACGATGCCGGCCAACGGCGCTCTGCGGCCGTTGCCCAGCCAGGTACGATCCGCTCATGTCCCTGACCCTGCTGGACAAGAGCCGTGCAGGCCTGGCCAAAGCAGTGCGCCATCGGATAGGGGGCTCGGACTTCGACGCAATACACCAGAAGATTTGGTACACACGCGGAGAGCGGTGGTTCTGCCAGGATGACCCGATTTGGCGCGTGCACGCGGACACGTCGATGTTCATCGGCGGGATCCGGGCGCTGCTGCTTCAGTCGCTCCATCCCGTCGCCATGCTCGGCGTCAGCGAGCACTCCGGTTTCCGCTCCGACCCCTGGGGCCGGCTGCAGCGAACAAGCAAGTTCCTGGCCACCACCACATATGGGACGGTCGCTGACGCGGAGCGCAGCATTCGCGTCGTGCGGGCGATTCACAAGCGCGTCACCGGCGAGACTGCCGATGGAATGCCCTATCGCGCTGACGATCCTCACCTGCTGGCTTGGATTCATGCCGCAGAGGTGGACAGCTTTCTGATCAGCTATCAGACCTTCGGTGAGAAGCAGCTGGATGAGCGGGAAGCCGACGACTACGTACGGCAGTCGGGCTTCGTCGCCGAGAAACTCGGTGTCATCGATCCGCCGCAGACCGTGGCGCAGCTCGAGGAGCTGATCGAGAGCTACCGCCAAGAGCTGAAGATCTCCCCGGCCGCCCAGGACGCGGCAAGCCTGCTGCTCAAGGATCCGCCGCTGCACGGCCCCAGCCGTTGGGGCTACGGGGTGCTAGCTGCGGGAGCCATCTCGATTCTGCCGGTATGGGCGCGGGTGGAGCTGTTGCTTCCCTCCCTTCCGGTGGTCGACCGGCTGGTGGCTCGCCCACTCGCCCGATCGGCGCTCACTACCCTGCGTTGGGCTTTCGCCGGCAACCCGGTCTGAGGTCGTGTGCCGGCCCATCAGGGCGCGCACGACGGTGGTGGGTGTCTGGAACGCGCTCGGCGGTTACGGGCCCGGGGCCTGCCAACCTACAGCGGCGGGCTGCGGTCCCCCGTAGAGTTGCGCCGGCGGACTTGGCAGGTAGCGGCGCTGGATCCCCTTGCGCTTGGCCTGCCAGAGGATCAACGCCAGCGCGCCGCCGTGCACGATCAGCGCCAGAATGAAGACCGCAGGACTCGCGGTGGTGGTCTGGGTGATGAAGGCCTGGTCCCAGCCACCGAACAAGATCACCATGGTCAACGCGGTCACGTTGTTGACGGTGTGCATGGCGATGCCGGCCTCCAACCCGCCAGTCCGCCAGGCGGCGACTCCGGACGCAACGGCGAGGCACGCCAGGCTGCCAATGATCCACGGGTCAGGGCTGAGATGGGCAGCGGCGAACACGGCGGTGGAGACGATGATCGAGACCACCAGCCCGAGAATCGGCCGAGCGAACCACGAACCGACGTTCTGCAGGATCCAGCCGCGGAAGAAGTACTCCTCGGCCGCTGCCTGGAACGGCGTGAGCACGAAGACCATGAGCAACAACAGCATCCAGTCGTCCGGCCGCGCTCCTTGCGGAGAATCGACGACGGCGGAGATGCCGATGTAGACCAGCCAGATGGGCAGCGTGAGCAGCACGCAGCGCATCAGCCAACTCCAGCGGATGCCGCCGACGACCGAGGAGAGGTATCTCGGGCGGATTTGATGCCCGATCCAGATCGACAGCCCGGCCGCGGGGATGAGCGCGATCAAGGACAGATTGACGTATAGGAATGCGGCCGGGCCGATCCTGTTGACGTCGGAAATCGAGCTGAAAGTCCATTCGAGCGGATTGGCGACGTTCACCACGGCGCCGATGATCACCACGGGCAGCAACGCCGCGATCATGATCGGTATCGCGATGGCTACCAGGACGAGCAAGGAGAACAGCGGCGACCACCAGCGGTGCAACGGGCCGCGCAGCAGCTGCTGGTAGTCCCGGGGCTCTTGCGGCAGCGCGGTGGGACGCGGCTGCGTCCGCTGGGGCACGGGAAGTTGATATTGATAGCTCATCGCGATTTCAAGTGTGCCATCCCGATCTGGCCGAACCTGTGATTGCGCTCCACCGACCGCCGGCGGCCTCCTCCGCCGACCATGAGCCCCGCCGGCCTGCGTTGAGCCTCGTAGATCGGGCTCAAGGTGCTTTCGTGGGGCTCACAGTCGACGAATGGACCGGTGGTCTCGCGGCCTTCGACCTTCGTCCGCGCCCGGCTCAGGGTGCGTCGATGCGCCAAGGGTTCACCCGGGCCTGCCTGGGTTTCCGCTCCCGCGCTGGAGGTTCAGCGGCGCTCGTGAAGCTGTTCCGCCGGCGTCTCGACGTAATGACCGGGGCCCACCGTTTCGGCAGAAGCCGCAGACGGCGTGGCCGGCAGGGAGGGCTGGCCCTTCGGCTCATCGGCGATGGCCACGTGCCGGCGGGTGCTGATCGTCACGGCGATGATGATCACGGCCAAGGCGATCCCGGCGATGAGGAAG
>DATFOP010000006.1:0-2310 GCA_035265505.1 Propionibacteriaceae bacterium
GCTTGGCCCCCAGCGTCGCGGCTTTGGTCTGCAGCAGATCCTGGGAGGTCTCGATCAGCACGGCGTCGATGCCACCGGTGAGCATTCCTTCGACCTGCGCCTGATAGGCGTCACGCAGCGGGGCGAACGCCACATGGCCGAGTGTTGGCAGCTTGGTGCCAGGACCGACACTGCCAAGCACCCACCTGGGACGGTCTGGCGTGCTGTACGCGTCCGCTGACGCCCGAGCGATCGACGCCGCAGCCTTGGCCAGCTCGAAAATGCGGTCGGAAATGCCGTACTCACCGAGCGCGGACAGGTTGGCCCCGAAGGTATTCGTCTCGACTGCATCCACGCCAACCTGGAAGTAGGCGTCGTGGATAGCCCGGACGACGTCTGGTCGGCTGAGATTCAAGATCTCGTTGCAGCCATCGAGCTGCTCGAAGTCGTCCAGCGCCAGGTCATAGCCCTGGAGCATGGTGCCCATGGCGCCGTCCGCAATCACCACTCGGCGTGAGAGTGCGCTCCGAAGATCATTGGGCATCTTGCGAGGATAAAGCCGACCGTGATGCCGGCGCTGGACTTATCACCATCCGGAGGGATGTCCAACACCCGGGCTGCTTGGCATCCTGCGGCTACAGTGAGAGTCATGGTCGATGCGCCCCGAGACCTCCGCGGTCTGCACGATCCGGTGGTCATCGCGGCATTCGGCGGCTGGAACGACGCCGGGGATGCGGCAACCGGAGCGGTAGAACACTTGGCGGCCGCCTATGGGGCCGAGCTGGCCTATTCGCTGGACCCGGACGACTTCTACGACTACCAGGTCAACCGCCCGCAGGTGCGCGGCAGGAACGGTGATCGCCAGCTGATCTGGCCGACCACTGAAATCAAGGTGTCTGAGCTGCCTGACGGCCGGGACCTGGTGCTGGTGCACGGGCTGGAGCCGAATCTGCGCTGGCGACAGTTCAGTGCCCGGATCATGTCGGCGTTGACGTCGGCGAACGCCCAACGGATCTACATTCTCGGTGCCTTGCTGGCCGATACGCCTCACACGCGGCCAATCCCGGTCTCGGTGTCCACGCGGGATCGGGAATTGATGGAAATGTACGGGCTAGAGCCG
The DNA here is from genome assembly GCA_035265505.1 of Propionibacteriaceae bacterium. Lineage (GTDB taxonomy): Bacteria > Actinomycetota > Actinomycetes > Propionibacteriales > Propionibacteriaceae > Microlunatus. The sequence continues at coordinate 1,100 of DATFOP010000006.1, forward strand.
TCCAGTTACGAGGGTCCGACCGGAATCGTCGGTGTGCTGGCGGATGCACTATCGCGCGGCGGGCTTCAGGTGCTGTCCCTGTGGGCCGCGGTGCCGCACTATGTCTCCCATCCGCCGTGCCCTAAGGCCACGCTGGCGCTGCTCTCCCAGCTGGAAAATCTGACCGACGCGGCACTTGATCTTGGCGAGCTCGCTGAACTGTCCCGGGCGTGGGAACGTGGCGTCGACGAACTTGCCGCCGAGGATGCAGAAGTCGCCGAGTACGTCTCCGGACTGGAGCAGCAGCAGGACGCAGCCGAGCTGCCAGAAGCCAGCGGCGAGGCCATTGCCGCAGAATTTGAGCGTTACCTCCGCCGCCGCCAGGGCAACTAGGCGTCAGCGCCTCGCTCAAGCTGTGGAAGCCGGGCCCCGAGATCTGCGAATTGCGGCACCTCGGCCAGACGTGTGGCCGTGGGCAAGCCTGAGGAACCTGGTACTGAACTCGGCACTCTGAAGCGGTCGAAAGGCCTTCGACGAACTCAGACGCCGTGAACTGCCGCCAGTTCCCGCAACGTGTTCACCATGGCGTTCGGATCATCGGCACCGAACACCGACGATCCGGCGACGAACGAGTCCACTCCGGCCGCCGCGCTCCGTTCGATGGTCTCGACCGAAACACCGCCGTCGATCTGCAGCCAGACGTCGCCGCCATACTTATCGATCATCTCCCGAGCTCTGGTGATCTTGGGCAGGCACAGGTCCAGGAAACTCTGTCCGCCGAACCCGGGCTCGACAGTCATGATCAACACCATGTCGAGTTCGGGCAGCAGATCCTCATAGGGCTCGATCGGCGTGGCCGGTTTCAGGGCCATTCCGGCCCGGGCGCCATTGCGGCGGAGCTCGCGGGCGAGCCGCACGGGTGCGCCCGCCGCCTCGACATGGAACGTCACGGACTCAGCGCCGGCTTCGGCGTAGGCGGGCGCCCAACGGTCCGGATCCTCAATCATCAAATGGACGTCCAGCATGGCCGAGGTGATCTTGCGAATCGCCTCGACGACGGGCAACCCGAGGGTCAGGTTCGGCACGAAGTGGTTGTCCATCACATCCACGTGGACCGCATCAGAATGGGGCACCGATTCGATGGCCGACTGCAGATTGGCGAAGTCAGCGGACAGCAGACTCGGCATGATCCGGGGAGCCACGCTCCGACTCTAGTGCGGTCGCTCCTCGAG
>DATFOP010000007.1:0-4515 GCA_035265505.1 Propionibacteriaceae bacterium
ACCAGGGCCTGCCGCAGCCCCACCGCCGGGACCGCAACCGCGACCGGCTGCAGCTCGAGCTGCAAACCCATCCCCGGGCGCCGCCGAGGCTCCCGAGTCAAGGGCGGCCGCCGGCCGTCGTCCTGCGATCGCGTCAGCGACCCTTGAGTCGGGAGGAGCGGCGCCCCTACACTCAGCGCGGCGCCACCCAACCACCAACCAACTGTCACCGATGACCTGACAGAACCTGCTACCGATGTCCCGTCACAAGACACCCCCAGCAGACGGTGCGGAGTCCCGGTTAGGGGTGCGAAGTAGTTCGAGAGTGACTCTCCCCAGGCGCCAGCGACTCTCTATCCCGGCACCCGTTGCCGGTTATCCACAGCGAGAACCAGGAAACTTCTCATCCAGCTCGAGTTGGACTGAGCTACGGGCGTGTCTGACATATCCCTCACCTCTCAGCTGCGGGCGCGCGGCTTGAACGATGACGATCTTGCCCGGCTGCGTCGTCGTGGCGATCTCGTACGAGTTCGCCGGGGCGCCTACGCGCTGCCGAGCAAGCTCGAGCCGGTCGACACCTGGGACGCGGAGGACCGGCATCGGCTGCTGATAGCCGCTACCGCGCCACAGCTCGCGTCCGGTGCGGTGATCAGCCACGCGTCGGCCGCGGTCCTGCATGGGCTGCCCACCTGGCCAGAAGCTCTCAACCGAGTCCATGTCAGCCGGAGCCGGAATTACGGCGGCAAGACGCGAACGGTCGTTGCTGTGCACTGCGCTCCCTTCCTGCCAACCGAGGTCATCGAAATCGACGGCATTCCGACGACGACGCTGGCGCGGACAGTGGTTGACCTCGCGCGATCCAGACCGTTCGAGGAGGCCGTTGCCGCCGGAGATCGAGCTTTGACCCTGCGGCTGGCGCCAGCCACGCTCATCTCCGTCATGCGGCGGATGGAGCGCTGGCCCAACATTCGCCAGGCGCGACGGGTCGTCGCCTTCCTCGACGCCAGGAGTGAGAGCGCCGGCGAATCGGTCAGCCGGGTACGGATCGCCGACGAGGGGCTGCCAGCGCCACAGCTGCAGCGACAGATCACCAACGCATACGGGAGAGCGATCGGCCGAGTCGACTTCTGTTGGGATGCGCAACGAACGATCGGCGAATTCGACGGAAAGATCAAGTACGGCCGCCTACTCGAACCTGGTCAGACCAGCCAGGACGTCATCTTCGCCGAAAAGCTACGAGAGGACGAGCTGCGCGACAACGGCTGGCAGGTGGTCCGCTGGCTGTGGGGTGACCTGTACCGGCCAGGCGTCCTGCGTGGGCGCCTCATTCGCGCGTTCACACGGGCCGGATGACCGACACTCTCGCGCACTTCGCACCCTTAACCCGGGACTCCGCACCATTCACAGAGGGTGCGAAGTCCGGGTTAGGGGTGCGAAGTCGCTATAGCTGGGTCGAGAACGGGGGGCGTCAGACCATCATCTGGCGTGCGGTGGGCGGGATGGGCCGGGGCAGCTTGGTCGATCCGGAGAGGTACGCGTCCACCCCGGCGGCGCAGGCCCGGCCCTCGGCGATCGCCCATACGATCAACGACTGGCCTCGGCCGGCATCCCCACAGGCGAAGACTCCGTCGACGTCGGTCGCGTAGTTGTTGTCGCGCGCGATGTTGCCGCGCTCGTCGAGGGCAACGCCGAGCTGAGACACGACAGTGTCAGTTTCGGGTCCGACGAAGCCCATCGCCAGCAGTACGAGCTCGGCGGGAATCTCGCGCTCGGTGCCCTCGATCGGCGTGAGCTTGCCCCCCTGGAACGTCACTTCGGAGATCCTGAGCGAGCTGACGTTGCCGTTCCCATCGCCCAGGAACTCGGTGGTCGACACCGAATAGACCCGCTCACCGGCTTCCTCGTGCGCTGACGAGACCCGGTAGATCATGGGATACGTCGGCCACGGCTGGTGCTCAGGTCGCTCGTCGGGCGGTGTGGGCAGGATCTCCAACTGAACGATTGACTTGGCCTGCTGGCGAATCGCGGTACCGAGGCAGTCGGCACCGGTGTCGCCGCCGCCGATGATCACCACATGCTTGTCCTTGGCGGTGATCTGGTTCTCCACCGCGCGGCCAAGGGCGACCCGATTGGACTGCGGCAAGTACTCCATCGCTTGGTGGATGCCGTTCAGCTCACGGCCGGGGACTGGGAGGTCGCGTCCGATCGTCGAACCGATGGCCAACACGACGGCGTCGTAGCGTTCGCGAAGTTCATCACCGGTTACCGAAATTCCGACCTCGACGCTGCACCGGAAGTTGGTGCCCTCGTCCTTCATCTGCCGGATCCGGCGATCCAGGACGGCTTTCTCCATCTTGAACTCAGGAATGCCGTACCGCAGCAGACCCCCAGGCTCGTCGGAGCGTTCGTAAACGGCGACAGTGTGTCCGGCCCGGCTCAGCTGTTGGGCTGCCGCCAAGCCGGCCGGACCGGAGCCGATGACCGCGACAGTTTTCCCGGTGTGCCACTCCGGCGGCTGCGGCGTCACCCGGCGCTCGTCCCAGGCCCTGTCGATGATCGCGACTTCGACGTTCTTGATGGTGACCGGATCACGGTTGATACCCACCACGCACGCGGTCTCACAGGGTGCCGGGCACAACCGCCCGGTGAACTCCGGGAAGTTATTGGTGGCGTGCAGGCGCTCCAGCGCCTCGTCCCAGTCGCTGCGCCAGACCAGGTCGTTCCACTCCGGGATCAGGTTTCCCAGTGGGCACCCGGTGTGGCAGAACGGGATGCCGCAGTCCATGCAGCGTCCCGCCTGCTCCGAGATGATCGGCAGCACGGCCCGCCCAGGCGTCCCTGGATACACCTCTTTCCAGTCGTGAATCCGCTCATGCACCGGCCTACGCTCCGCCACCCGCCTGGGCGTCGTCATGAACCCACGCGGATCAGCCATGAGCGGCCTCCATCATGCGGGAGGTGGTCGCCGCTTCGTCGAGGCCCTCGGACTCGGCCTGCTTCCGGGCGGCGAGCACTCGGGCGTAGTCCCTCGGCAGGACCTTGGTGAACCGGCGCGAGTTGGCGGTCCAGTCCGCAAGCAGCGCCTTGGCCACCGCAGACTCGGTCTCCTCGTGATGGCGGGTGACCAAGTTCTGCACCAGCTCCAGGTCAGCGTCCGACGGCGCAAGGGCGTCGACCATTTCGGTGTTCAGCCGGTCAAGATCAAGATCGAGGAAGTAACCGATCCCGCCAGACATTCCGGCGGCGACGTTTCGCCCGGTCCGTCCCAGCACGACGGCAATCCCGCCCGTCATGTACTCACAGCCGTGATCACCCAGACCCTCCACCACCGCAGTGGCTCCGGAGTTGCGGACACAGAACCGCTCCCCCACCTGGCCACGGATGAAGATCTCCCCCGAGGTCGCGCCGTAGCCGATGACGTTGCCCGCGATGATGTTGTCCTCGGCCACGAACGTGGCGTTGCGGTCCGGCCGGACAACGATCCGGCCGCCGGACAATCCCTTGGCCAAGTAGTCGTTGCTGTCGCCCTCCAACCGCAAAGTCATGCCCGCGGGTATGAACGCACCGAAGCTCTGCCCGGCGCTGCCGATGAAGGTGATGTCGATGGTCCCGTCGGGAAAGCCCTCGCCCTTGGTCGCCTTCGTCACCTCGTGACCCAAGATCGTGCCCACGGTTCGGTTCACGTTGCGGATCTTGATCGACGCCCGGACCGGTTCGCCGCTCTGCAAGGTCTCCTGACACATCTTGATCAACATCTGATCGAGCGCGAACTCCAGCGCGTGATCTTGCTTGGCCACGTTGTGTAGTGGCGCACCTTCGGGCAGATCCGGCTTGTGCAGCACCGGCCGAAGATCGAGCCCGTGCGCCTTCCAGTGCGCCTCGGCACCGGTGGTGTCTAGTACCTCGACGTGTCCGATGGCTTCCGCCAAGCTACGGAAGCCAAGCTCCGCCAGGTATTCGCGGACCTCCTCGGCGATGAACTCGAAGAAGTTGACCACGAATTCGGGCTTGCCCGAGAACTTCTTCCGCAGCTCCTCGTTCTGGGTCGCGACGCCGACCGGGCAGGTGTCCAGGTGACAGACCCGCATCATGATGCAGCCGCTGACCACCAGCGGGGCGGTCGCGAAGCCGAATTCCTCCGCGCCCAGCAGCGCACCAATGATCACGTCGCGGCCCGTCTTGAGCTGGCCGTCGACCTGAACCACGATCCGGTCTCGGAGTCCGTTGATCAACAACGTCTGCTGGGTCTCGGCCAGGCCGAGCTCCCACGGCCCGCCCGCATGCTTGAGTGAGGTCAGCGGCGCGGCCCCTGTGCCGCCGTCGTGGCCGGAGATCAGCACCACGTCCGCCTTGGCCTTGGACACCCCCGCCGCCACCGTGCCGACACCGACCTCGGCGACTAACTTGACGTGCACGCGGGCGGATGGGTTGGCGCACTTCAGGTCGTGGATGAGCTGCTTGAGATCCTCGATCGAGTAGATGTCGTGGTGCGGCGGCGGCGAGATCAGCCCGACGCCGGGAGTGGAATGCCGGGTG
>DATFOP010000008.1:0-15778 GCA_035265505.1 Propionibacteriaceae bacterium
GAATGGGACTGGCACCTCCACCTGACCGGTCCCGATGCGCCGCTCGCCCAGCGAATCGGCGCCGAAGCGGCCATGGGGTTCCTCGACCTGGTCCGCGCAGATGATCTTGATCGACTGCGGATCTGCTCCGCCGACGACTGCTCCGACGTCTTGGTCGACCTGTCCAAGAACCGCTCGAAGCTCTACTGCGATACCGGCAACTGTGGAAACCGGACGAACGTCGCCGCCTATCGGGCCCGCAAGCGCTCGGCCGTGACGTGAGCCGGTCGCCCTCGAGGCGGTCGACGGTGCCGCCGTTCGCGGTCATGACCGTCCTCAATGCGGTGGCGGAGTTGCGGGCCGCCGGTCGCGAGGTGATCTCGCTCTGCGCAGGTGAACCCTCGCAGGGGGCACCGTCGGACGTACGGCGTCGTGCGGCCGAGCTGATGACTGACCACACCCGACTGGGCTACACCGAGACCTTCGGCATTCGTCCACTGCGGGAGCAGATCGCCAGTCACTACCAACACTGGTACGGCCTTGCCGTGAACCCGGCTCGGATTTGCCTCACCACGGGGTCGTCGGGCGCTTTCCTGCTGGCCTTCCTGGCCGCCTTCGATCCGGGCGACCGGGTCGCGCTCACCCGGCCCGGCTACCCCGCGTACCGGAACATCTTGGCTTCGCTCGGCTGCGAGGTCGTCGAGCTCGACTGCGGTCCTGAGCAACGCTTTCAACCGACCGTCGAGCTCCTGGCCGCCGCCCACGCGGAGCGTCTGCTCGCCGGGCTGGTGGTGGCTTCACCAGCGAACCCCACGGGAACCATGGTGCCCGGAGAACAGCTGGCCGAGCTGGCGGCCTGGTGCCGCGCCCACTCGGTACGGCTCGTCAGCGATGAGATCTACCACGGCATCACCGGCGGCGAATCGCCTGGCAGCTGCGCCTGGCAGCACGACCATTCGGCGATCGTGATCAGTTCCTTCTCGAAGTACTGGGGGATGACCGGTTGGCGGCTCGGCTGGATGCTGGTCCCCGACGAGTTGCTGACGGCCATCGATGCGCTGGCCGGAAATTACGCATTGTGCGCACCGGTCCCGGCGCAGCATGCCGCCATCGAGGCCTTCACCGAGCGGTCATACGAGGAGGCGCACGCCGCCGTCCAAGCCTTTGCCGACGCCCGAACCACACTGCTGGAGGCGGTGTCCGAACTCGGCTGGACCTCTGTGGCCCCCGCCGACGGAGCGTTCTACGTGTACGCCGGCCTCGGCGATCGGCTTGGGCCCTTTGCCGATTCGGTTGCGTGGTGCGCGGCGCTGCTCGAGGAGGAGGGCGTCGCGCTCACCCCCGGCACCGACTTCGATCAGCTCAACGGTGGACGCTTCGTCCGGGTCTCCCTGTCTTCCGGCCCGGAGGCAGTCGCCCTAGCGATCATCAGAGTTCTGCGTTTTCAGCAGCGGCACTGCGCCGAGCCGGCAGCGGCAGAGGTAAAGCGCTAGGGCCTACAAGTTGTTTTCCGCCCGCTCGGAACGTCGCGGTACGTTAAGAAAAACGGCGGCCGGCGGAATCCCGGACGAGAGGATGCACCGGAGTGAGCGATGCCAGCGGCGCCAGCACCGAGGTCGAGCTGGTTCAACTCCTGACGCCGGAGGGTGTGCGGATCGATCATCCGCAGTATTCCTTCGGCGGCGGCGACGACCAGATTCGCGCGTGGTATCGGGACATGGTCATCACGCGGCGGATCGATACCGAGGCGACAGCCCTTCAACGGCAGGGTGAGCTCGGGCTCTGGGCGTCATGCCTTGGTCAAGAGGCCGCTCAAATTGGATCCGGGCGGGCGCTGGGGAAGCAGGACTTCGTCTTCCCTACCTATCGCGAGCACGGGGTGGCCTGGTGCCGCGGTGTCGACCCGATTCATCTGCTCGCCTTCTACCGAGGCGTCGATCTGGGCGGCTGGGACTCCGTGGCGACGCGATTTCACCTCTACACCATCGTCATCGGCGCTCAGGCGCTGCACGCCACCGGATACGCCATGGGCGTCGAGCGCGACGGGCTCGTGGGGACCGGCGATCCAGACCGCGACGCTGCGGTGGTCGGCTACTTCGGGGACGGGGCGACAAGCCAGGGCGATGTCAACGAGGCTTTCATCTTCGCCAGCTCGTACAACGCCCCGATCGTGTTCTTCTGCCAGAACAATCAATGGGCCATTTCGGAACCGATCGAGCGCCAGTCCCGGATTCCGCTGTACCGGCGGGCGTCAGGTTTTGGCTTTCCCGGCGTCCGGGTGGACGGCAACGACGTGCTCGCCGTGTATGCCGTCACGACGGCAGCCCTGGAGCGGGCACGCAGCGGTAACGGGCCCTCGTTCATCGAGGCGTACACGTACCGGATGGGGGCGCACACCACCTCCGACGACCCGACGAAATACCGGCTGGCCGACGAATTGGAGCACTGGCGGCTGAAGGACCCGATCGAGCGAGTACGCGCCTACTTGAGCCGCACCGGCGGCAATGATGAGAGCTTCTTCGCCGGAGTGGATTCCGAGGCCGCCGAGTACGCCTCCGATCTGCGCGCCCGCTGCCTGGCGCTCCCAGACCCGCACATGCTCGACATGTTCGACCATGTGTACGTTGAGCAGACCCCGCTCCTCGTCACGGAGAAGTCGCGCTACGCCGACTATCTGGAGTCCTTCGAGGACGTCGAGCCGACCGAAGCCCAGCAAGCTCAACCCGCGTACGGCGGAGTGCACTGATGCCCGTTCTGACCATGGCCAAGGCGCTGAACGCCGGCCTGCGACGCGCGCTGGAAGCCGATCCCAAGGTGGTCATCGCTGGCGAAGACGTCGGAAAGCTGGGCGGCGTCTTCCGCGTGACCGAGGGCTTGCAGAAAGACTTCGGCGATCATCGGGTGATCGACTCACCGTTGGCCGAGTCAGGCATCGTCGGCACGGCGGTCGGCATGGCTCTTCGCGGTTATCGGCCGGTGTGCGAGATCCAGTTCGATGGGTTCGTCTATCCCGCCTTCGACCAAATCGTCAGCCAGGTTGCTCGGCTGCATTTCCGTTCCGCCGGACGGCTCACGGTGCCGATGGTGATCAGGGTCCCGTTCGGCGGCGGGATCGGCGCGGTGGAGCACCACAGTGAGTCGCCGGAGGCGTACTTCGCGCACACGGTGGGCCTCAAGGTGGTCTCCTGCTCCAACCCGGTGGATGCGTACTGGATGATCCAGCAGGCCGTGGCCTCGGACGATCCGATTGTCTTCTTCGAGCCGAAGCGGCGCTATCACGAGAAGGCAGAGGTCGACGAGGCGGTTTCGCCGCTGCCGCTGCACGCGGCGCGTGTCGTGCGACCCGGCGCCGATCTGACGCTCTTGGCGTACGGGCCAATGGTGCGCACCTGTCTGGACGCGGCCGAGGCGGCCGCTCAGGAAGGCCGCGAACTGGAAGTGGTCGACCTGCGTTCGCTGTCGCCCCTCGACATGGCCGTGGTCGCCGATTCGGTACAGAAGACCGGCAGGGCGATCACGGTGCATGAGGCGCCGGTCAACCTCGCGCTGGGGGCTGAGCTGGCGGCACGCATCACCGAGGAGTGCTTCTACTCGCTAGAGGCTCCGGTGCTGCGCGTGGGTGGATTCGACACGCCTTATCCTCCGAGCCGGGTCGAGGAGGAGTACCTTCCCGATCTTGACCGGGTGCTCGACATGGTCGACCGCTCACTGGCGTATTGAAGGAGCTGTTGATGGCCGTCAACACCTTTCGCCTGCCCGATCCCGGTGAGGGATTGGTGGAAGCCGAGATCGTCAGCTGGCGGGTCGCGGTCGGTGACGAGGTCAAGATCAACGACATTCTGCTCGAGGTGGAGACGAGCAAGTCCGTGGTCGAGCTGCCGACCCCGTTCGCGGGCACAGTGACGGCGCTGCTGGTGAACGAGGGCGACACCGTCGAGGTCGGCACGCCGATCGTCAGCATTGATGACGGTGTCGCTGCCTCCGCCGCAGGTGACGACGGTGTCGCGGCCTCCGCCGCGGGTGACGATGGGTCTGCCGGGCAAGGCGGAGGTTTTGATGAGGTCGCCGCGGAGCCCACTTCGGCGGGAGAGGCGCGCGTGCCCAACCTCGTCGGCTACGGGCCACGAAACACTGAGACGAAACGCCGTCCACGCAAGTCGGTCGGAGCGGACCGCGGCGGAACGCAGGTCCATGATCAATTGGCCGACTCGTTCAGCACCGGCGCCGCGGTGTCAAGGCGAGCCGACCACCGCCAGTCGCTTGCCCACTCGGTGGAGAAGACCCGCCCATCCGAGACGGTAGCGCCGCTGCCCGCACCTGGGCCTGCGAGCCGCGAGCCAGTGCTCTCCGGTGTCGCACCCCTGGCCAAGCCACCGGTACGCAAGCGCGCCAAAGATCTCGGCGTGGATTTAGCCCAGGTCAGTGGTTCCGGCGAGCGCGGAGTGATCACCCGGGACGATGTCGAGCGGGCGGCCGGCATCGGCGTTGAACCGCCGCTGGCCGACGTCGTCATGCCGCCGCCCGAGCCGCACGTTGCGGAGACTGCCGCCGAACCCGGCCGGCCGGAAACGCGGATCCCGATCAAGGGCGTCCACAAGGCTATGGCCGAGGCGATGGTGCAGTCCGCGTTCACCGCGCCGCACGTGAGCGTGTCGACGACCTGCGACGTGTCCGCCACCATGGAACTCGTCGAACGGCTGCGGCAGCGACGCGAATTCCGCGATCTGAAGGTCTCGCCTCTGCTGATCGTGGCCAAAGCCGTGTGCCTGGCCTTGAAACGTACGCCAGCGATGAACTCGGCCTGGGACGAGCCAGCCGGTGAGGTCGTACTCAAGCACGGGGTCAATCTCGGTATTGCGGCCGCCACCCCACGGGGACTCGTGGTTCCGAACGTCAAGGGCGCGGACTCGTTCAGCCTGGATAAGCTTGCGCAGGCGATCAATTCGATCGTCGCGACCGCCCGGGAAGGCAGGATTCAGCCGGCGGACATGGACGGTGGCACCTTCACCATCACCAACATCGGGGTGTTCGGCGTCGACGCCGGCACACCCATCCTGAACCCTGGTGAGTCCGGCATTCTGTGCATCGGCCAGATCGCCCGGCGGCCCTGGGTCGTCGGGGTCGGTGAGGAGGAGCGGATCGAGCCGCGGTGGGTAGCTACGCTGACCGTGTCCTTCGATCACCGGCTGGCAGACGGCGAGCAGGGGTCGACCTTCCTCGCCGATGTGGCTGGCATCCTCACCGACCCCGGACTGGCCCTCCTGTACTAGAGCGCACTAGAGCGCACGGCCGTGGCAGCAGTGACTGCTTTGGCGGCGGATGCCAGCAGGGTTGCGTCGGATCCGACGCCGACGAACGTGAAGCCGTCCTCGAGGCAGCCGGCGGCGTGCTCGGGGTTGCGGGCCAGGATGCCGGCCGCTATGCCGGCGTCCCGGGCTGCCCCCACCACTCGGGAAGCCGCGGAGCGGAACGGTGGTGCATCGAGCTGCCCGGGGATGCCCAGTGCTGTCGACAGATCCGCAGGACCCACGAACAGCACGTCGACGCCGGGGATAACCGCGATCTGCTCGACACTGTCGAGGGCGCCGAGGGACTCGATCTGGATGATGCCCACGATGGTGTCGTTGACCTGATCGGCGGATAGCTTGTCGGCGCCGAAGCGCCGAGCCCGGTTGTAGCTGGCGACGCCGCGGTCACCTAGCGGTGGGTAACGAAGGTGCGCGATAGCCGCTGCTACTTCGGTGGGGGTGTCAAGTCGAGGAAACATCACCCCGGTGGCACCCATGTCGAGGATTCGGCCGGCTCGGATCCGATCGGCGGACTCCGCGCGGACGATGAGAGGAACGTCGTGCGCGGCGGCGGCGAGGATTTGTCCGAGGAGCACATCTTCTCCCCCAGCGCCGTGTTCCAGGTCGACCAGTAGCCAGTCGAATCCGCTGAGGGCGCAGACTTCCGCCGCAACCGCGGATCCCATGCCCAGGAATGTCCCGATCTCGGGTTCGGCGGCGCGAACCTTCTCTTTCCAGCTGACCACGGTCACGGTGTACCGAAGGTTGCGGTGCCAACGGTCCAGGCGTCAGCTTGGTCGCTGAGGGTGAATCCCAGCCCGGGCCGGTCGGACACGTGCATCCGGCCGTCCTTGATTTCCAGGCGCTCGTTGAACAGCGGGTCGAGCCAGTCGAAGTGCTCCACCCACGGCTCGATCGGGTAGGCGGCAGCCAGATGGACGTGAATTTCCATCGCGAAGTGCGGTGCCAGTTCCAGGTGCTTGGCCTCGGCCAGCGCGGCGAGTTTGAGGAACTGAGTGATGCCGCCGATGCGCGGTGCATCGGGTTGGATGATGTCGGTGGCCTGGGCGTCGATGAGTCGGACGTGTTCGGCGACGCTCGCGAGCATCTCGCCGGTGGCGATCGGGGTGTCCAGCGACCGGGTGAGTTGGGCGTGCCCGTCGGCGTCATAGGCATCCAGCGGTTCCTCGATCCAGACCAGGTTGAAGCGCTCGAGCAGCCGGCCCATCCGTTGCGCCGTGGCCCGGTCCCACTGCTGATTGGCATCGACCATGAGTGGAACGTCATCGCCCAGGTGTTCCCGTACCCGCTCGAGCCGGGCGATGTCGGTTTTCCAGTCGGGTTGCCCGACCTTGATCTTGATGCCCCCGATGCCGCTGGACAGGGCGTGGGTGGAATTCTCCATGACCTGGTCGATGGGTGCGTGCAGGAAGCCGCCCGAGGTGTTGTAGGTGCGGACCGAATCCCGATAGGCGCCAAGCAGTTTGGCTAGCGGCAGGCTCGCGCGCTTGGCCTTGAGGTCCCACAGTGCGACGTCGAAGGCGGCGATGGACTGCGTGGACAGCCCACTGCGGCCGACGGAGGCACCCGCCCAGACCAGTTTCGTCCAAATCTTGCCGATGTCGCTCGGATCTTCGCCGATCAGAGCAGGAGCGATCTCCTGGGCGTGCGCGAACTGGCCCGGACCGCCGGCGCGCTTGGAGTAGCTGAACCCGATGCCTTCGTGGTCGTCCTCGGTGCGCACCTCGGCGAACAAGAGGGCCACCTCAGTCATGGGCTTCTGCCGGCCGGTGAAGACTTTCGCATCGCTGATCGGCGTGGCCAGCGGCAGGGTGATGGAAGCGAGCTTCACCGACCTGATCCGGTCGATAGTGGCAGCTCCCGCGGTCAGGGCCTGTGCGGCCACACCGCTGGCGGCCGGGACGGGGACTGTGTCGGCGGGACTAGTGGACATGTGCAGCTCCTTCGCTGAGATGGCGGGCGGTGTCGGGCAGCTACGTGAGGGGGGCGCCGGAGTCGACCAAGGCTTGCAGGTTGTCGCCGTCGTCCCACTGGTTGACGTTCATGGCGGCGACCACGCCGCCGTCGCGCAACCAGAAGGCGGTGAACTCGCGCGAGCGGAGATCGCCGCGCACGACCAGCTCGTCGCGCGCTGGGTCGGCGAGACCGCGGTATTCACAGCCCAGGTCGTACTGGTCGGAGAAGAAGAACGGGCGCAGCTCGTACGGGTCGTCGGCGCCGAGGAGGTTTCCGGCGACATGGCCCCCTTGATCCTTGGCCGCCGCCCAGTGCTCGACCCGCACCCGGCCCACGTAGTAGGGATGATCATGCGCTGCGATGTCGCCAACCGCGTAGATATCGGGATCCGAGCTCTGCAACGCCGCATTGACGGCGATGCCCTGATCGGCCAAGTCCAGACCGGCAGCCTCCGCCAGTTCCACGTTCGGCTTCACGCCGACACCCACCACAACCGTCTCGGCGGGGAGCGAGGAACCGTCGGTGAGCTTCACCGACTCCACACGTCCGTCGCCTACGATGCCGGCGACGTCGGCACCCAGCCGGAGATCGACCCCATGATCACGGTGCAGATCGGCGAAGGCGGCGCCGACCTGCTCCCCGACCACCCGGACGAGCGGCTGGGACAGCGGTTCCACCACAGTCACCGAAGCGCCGTGATGACGCGCGGCTGCGGCCACCTCGCAGCCGATCCAGCCGGCCCCGACGATCACGATGTGCGCAGTCTCGACCAACCTCTTGCGCAGTGCGAGTGCGTCGTCCCAGGTCCGGAGTGTGACAACGCCGTCGAGATCAACGCCCGGCGTGCGGAGTCGACGCGGTGATGACCCGGTGGCGAGCAGCAACTTGTCGTACGGATGCTCGTCCCCGCCCGCCATGACGACACCGCGCTGCCGATCGATGGCAGTCGCCACGGTGCCGGTGAGCAGTCCGATGTCGTTGGCCGCGTAGTAGTCGGCGTCCTGGACCCAGTCCGGCTCATCCTGCTCACCGAGCATGAGTGCCTTGGACAGCGGTGGGCGCTCGTACGGCAGGTGCTCCTCCGCGCCGATCATCCGCACCTGGCCTTCGAAGCCCCGCTCACGCAACCGAACGGCCGCAGAAGCGCCGCCAAGAGAGGCACCGACGATGACAATGCGGGAAGGAGCTCGGGCCATGGGTCACATCGTCCTCGCCTCGGGCGCTGCGCTCAAGGCGCCCGTGGAGCGGCTTAGCCGACGCTGATGGACAGATGTGCCGCGAGCTGCGGTGCCAGGGCCTCGAGTTGCGACTCGGTGATCCAGCTGCCGGCCAGACCCGCCAGACCTTCCAGGACGCGCAAGTCGGCGCCGCGCAGGTCGACATCTGCCAGGCGAGCTTGACCCGCGTGGAGGGTACCGATCCGGCAGTCCTCGAACGCCATCCGGCTGATCACCGCTTGGCCAAGATCAAGTTCGGTGATCGTGCAGTCGTGCCAGCGCACATCCTGCCATTGCGCGGACCGGGCGTTCAGGTAGTCGATCTTGCTGCGCTCGATGGTGACTGACCGCCAGGTCGACTCGTACAGCTGCACAGAGCCCAGCCGCGACCCGGTCAGCTGCACGTTGCGCCACGATGACCGGGGAGCCGCGAGGACGGCCGCGTCGACCCCCTCCAGGGTGACCTCCGCGAACCGGGCTCCGCGGAGGCGGGCCTCGTTGAGCCGGACCTGCTGGAAGGCGCACGACGTGAACGACGTGAACTCCAGATCCGCGTCGGTGAAGTCGACCGCGTCGTACCGCTCGCCCTCTCTGCTGTCCTCCGGTCCTACTGTTCGCGCATCCGCCAAGGGACCGAGCGCCAGCCGCCCGATCGCCGGCGGCTCCGGTGATCTTGCTGTGGTCAGAAGGCTTCCTCGGCTAAGTCCATGATCGCTAGGTCGGTCGACTCGGCGATGGCTCGCTCGGCGGCCAGCTTCGGTAGCACGGAACGCGCGAACCACCGGGCCGAGGCGACCTTGCCCTCGTAGAAATGCTTCTCCGATACTGCCACCTCGCCGTTCAGCTTGGCCAGCGCAACCTCAGCACCGCGAAGTAGCAGCCAGGCGCAGATGACGTCACCGATACTCATCAGCAGCCGGGTGGTGTTCAGGCCGACCTTATAGATGTTGCGGAAGCTGTCGGTACCGCAGCTCAGCAGGTCGCTGGTCATGGTCTCCGCGATCGCGCCGACATCCTCCAAACCGCGCTTCAGAAGTTCCCGCTCCTCCTTGAGCTGCCCATTGCCGCCCTCGATTCCGAGGAACTCCGTGATCTGGCCCAAGATGTCGGTCAGTGCCCGACCTTGATCCTTGATGATCTTGCGGAAAAACAAGTCCTGGCCCTGAATGGCGGTGGTGCCTTCGTAGAGCGTGTCGATCTTCGCGTCGCGCACGTACTGCTCGATGGGGTAGTCGGTGAGGAAGCCGGAGCCCCCCAGGGTCTGCAGCGACTCGGTGCCGAGCAGCACCCAGGAGCGCTCGGAGCCATAGCCCTTGACGATCGGCAGCAGCAGGTCATTAAGACGTTCGGCGGCCAAGTCCCGAGAGCCGTTCGCGCGGCCCAGCGCCACCCGGTCCTGGACGCTCGCGGTGTAGAGCATCAGCGCGCGGAGTCCCTCCGCGCAGGCCTTTTGGTTCATCAGCGAGCGGCGGACGTCTGGGTGGTGGGTGATCGTCACCCGCGGCGCTGTCTTGTCGGCGCCTTGGGTGAGGTCTGGTCCTTGGACCCGCGTCTTCGCGTACTCCAGGGCGTTGAGGTAGCCGGTCGACAGCGTCGCAATCGCCTTGGTGCCGACCATCATCCGGGCGTACTCGATCACCTGGAACATCTGCGCGATCCCCGCGTGCACCTCGCCGAGCAGCCAGCCCTTGGCGGGGTTGTCGTCGTCGCCGAAGGTCAGTTCACAGGTCGTCGACCCCCGGATGCCCATCTTGTGCTCGAGGTTGGTCGCGTAGACGCCGTTCCGCTCCCCGGTGAGCTCGCCCGTCTCCAGATCGAAGTGCCACTTGGGCACGATGAATAGTGACAGCCCTTTAGTACCAGGCCCCCCCACGCCCTCCGGTAACGAGCGGGGGGAACGACCCCCGCGATCCTCCGCAGCAGCTTCAGACGGACGGGCGAGCACCAGGTGCACGATGTTCTCGCTCAGGTCATGCTCGCCTGAGGTGATGAAGCGCTTGACCCCCTCGAGGTGCCAGGTGCCATCCGGTTGCGGGATCGCCCGAGTACGGCCGGCCCCGACATCAGAGCCGGCGTCGGGTTCGGTGAGCACCATGGTCGCCGCCCAACCCCGATCGACCATCAACTTCGCGATCTGCTTGTCGCGTTCGGTGCCGTTGGCCCACAGAACCAGGGCGAACTTGGGTCCAGTCGAATAAAGATAGACCGCCGGGTTCGCGCCAACGTTCAGCTCGTTGACTGCCCACTGGACCGACGGAGGAGTGGGCTGCCCGCCCAGCTCGGCCGGCAACTCCAACTGCCAACTCCCCGACTCCATCAACGCCGCAAAGGTCTTCTTGAAGGCCTCCGGCAGGGTGACCGATCGCGTCGCGGGGTCGAAGACCGGCAGGTTCCGGTCGACCTCGGCGAACGAGTCGGCGAGTTTCGTACGGGCCAAGCGGTCGACCTCAGTCAGCACCGCGACCGCGGTGTCGTGGTCCATGTCCGCGTACGGGCCGGTGCCCAAGATCTCGTCTCGGCCCAGGACCTCGAACAGATTGAAGAAAATGTCCCGAAGGTTGGACTTGTAGTGACCCATGGTGACCTCGATCTTCAGGGGCTAAGTTACTCGCCGGTAACGTACGCCATGCTACTCGCCAGTAACAACATCCCGTGCCTGCCCGCGCCTGTGTAGTGACAGGAAGCGGCGTAGAAAACGGGCCTGGATACGGTGGGTATCTGAGGTTTGTGGCGAGGGAGCGGGCGGATGGATCGAGATCTCGAAGTCACCGAACCGCACGACCACGCGGCCGGCGTACTCGGCGTGGCTGTGTCAATGCGACGGTCGCTGCACCACATGGGCTCAGTCCGGGCGGCCCGTACGCTGCTCAAGCTCAACCAGGCCGAAGGCTTCGACTGCATGAGCTGTGCCTGGCCCGATCCCGAGCCCGGCCATCGGCACACGGCCGAATTCTGCGAGAGCGGCGCCAAGGCCGTCGCCGAGGAGGCGACCAAGGCCCGGGCGACACCGCAGTTCTTCGCCGCCCACAGCATTGCGGATCTGGACGCACAGTCGGAACACTGGCTGGGGCAGCAGGGCCGGATCACCCATCCGATGATCAAGAGACCGGGCGGCACGCACTACGAGCCGATTGAATGGGACGACGCCCTGGCTCTGATCGCTCGCGAGCTCAATGCCTTGGCCAGCCCCGACGAGGCGATCTTCTACACGTCTGGGCGCACGTCCAACGAGGCCGCCTTCGCCTATCAGCTCTTCGTTCGCGCGTACGGGACGAACAATCTGCCTGACTGCTCGAACATGTGCCATGAGTCGACCAGCGTCGCCCTGGCCGAGTCGATCGGCATCGGCAAGGCCAGCGTGACCCTCGCCGACGTCTACTCGGCCAAACTGCTGGTCTTGGCCGGCCAGAACCCGGGTACGAATCATCCACGGATGCTGAGCGCGCTCGAAATCGCGAAGCAGAACGGAGCCAAGCTGATCGCGATCAACCCGCTGCGGGAGGCGGGCCTGATCAACTTCCGGAATCCGCAGAAGGTTCGGGGACTTGTCGGCCACGGCACCGACCTGGCCGACCTGCACCTGCCGATCAAGATCAATGGCGATCTAGCTCTCTTCCAGGCGTTCGGCAAGCTCCTGGTCTCCTGGGACGCCATCGACGCCGACTTCATCGCTCGGTACACGCGAGGCTTCGCCGCGTGGCGTGATCATGTCACCGCCCTCAGCTGGGAACGCATCACCGACGTCACCGGTCTCAGCCGCGAGCAGATCACCGCGGCGGCCGAGCTGCTGCGCGACTCCGACGCGACGGTGTTCTGCTGGGCTATGGGCCTGACGCAGCACCACAACGCGGTAGCGACGATCAAGGAGATCACCAACGTCGCGCTGGCCCAGGGAAACATCGGCAAGCCGGGCGCTGGCCTGATGCCGGTGCGCGGTCACTCCAACGTGCAGGGCGATCGGACGATGGGGATCTGGGAGCGCCCGCCGGCTCACTTCCTGGATCGACTCGCTGCGGAGTTCGGCTTCAACCCGCCGCGGGAGAACGGCTTGGACACGGTCGACGCGATCCGGGCCCTTCGTGATGGCCAGGCGCGGGTCTTTCTCGGCTTGGGAGGGAACTTCGTGCAGGCCGCCCCGGACACCGACATCACCGCCGCGGCCCTCCGTAGTGCCCGGCTGACGGTACAGATCTCGACCAAGATCAACCGGTCGCATCTGACCTGCGGCGAGATCGCGTTGATCTTGCCGACGCTGGGCCGGACGGAGCAGGACCTCCAAGCCAGCGGGCCGCAGTTCGTCTCGGTTGAGGACTCCACCTGCTCGGTGCACGCGTCACGCGGACCGTTGCTTCCGGCCAGCCGGATGCTTCGCTCAGAAGTCGCGATCGTCACCGGACTGGCCGAGGCGACGCTGGGCAGCCGTTATGGGATCGACTGGCAGAGCATGCGGAACGACTACCGCACGATCCGCACCCATATCGCCCGGGTCATACCCGGATGCGAGAGTTACGAGGTGAATGTGAGCAAGCCGGGCGGCTTCGTCTTGCCGCATCCGCCGCGCGACTCCCGAACCTTCCCGACCGCTTCCGGTCGCGCCGAATTCGTGGTCTCACCCATTCAGGCGCTCGAGGTGCCACCGGGACATCTGCTGCTGCAGACGCTCCGCAGTCATGATCAATTCAATACCACGATCTACGGCCTGAGTGATCGCTACCGCGGCATCGAAGGCGGCCGTCACGTGATCTTCGTCAACCCCGCGGATATCGCGGAGTTGGGCTTCGCGGACGGCGATCTGGTCGATCTGGTCACCTACTGGACCGACGATGACCGTGAGCGCCGGGCGGCTTCGTTCCGCATCGTGGCGTACCAGACGCCCCGCGGCTCCGCTGCCGCCTACTATCCCGAGACCAACTCGCTGGTACCGCTGGACTCGACGGCGGCGGGCAGCAACACTCCGACCTCGAAGTCGATCATCGTCGCCTTGGTGAGGCCGGGCACGACCCCTGGTTCCACATCGCATGGCGGTCAACGGCAGACCGGGTCGGACGAGGCCCACAAGCACCATCCCGAGCCAACCCACCTCTCCTAGCCGGGCCCGATCCGCCAGACCGGCCCTGAGCCAACCGGCGTACGCTGGCCCATGGGCTTCTTCCGGCGACGCAACCACGAGCCGACAGCCGCCCCGCCGTGCCCGACGAGCCGTCCGGAGCCAGGTCAGGAGGACCCGCTTCGCACCCTGCTCCGGGTCACCTCTGAGGCGCTGATCCTGCAAGACGATGCGGACGCGGTGCTCGAGGGTGTGCGTAGTCGCCAGCACATGGGAGTCCTGGCGCCGCGGGCCGGCCCATTGGTCCGCCGCTTTTTCGCGCTTCGAGACTTGCTGCCCCCGCGTTACGACGATCCGGATGCGGAGCGCTGGAGGGCGCTCCTCGACTCGATCCTGCACCACCATGCCCTGCTGCTGTCCATGGCGCTGGATCTGCTGGCCTACGAATGGCGATCCGAACGCATCGCCGAGCAGGTCGACGCGTTGGATGGGATGGGAGCCCCTGGGCGTTGGCTGGAAGATCTCTACGCCCAGCTCCGGGCGGCTGTACCCAACGCCGGCTCGGTCGCCGTCGGCGGCTAGTGTCGGGGTTCCCGGGGGTTTCGCAACGCGCTTGACTACTTCTGTCGAACCGGACCCGGACTACGGCCCGGTCAGCTAACCTGCGGGCAGTTCTTCGGCCCCCTCGCGCGCAGACAGGAGCTTCGTGAGCGATAAGGATCAAGATCTTCAGTCCTCCAGCCAGGGTCATGAGCCCAGCGATATCACCTACGACGAGCAGTTCTACCCCGCCCGGCCGGCGCGGCTCCGGCCGCGGGCGCGGCTGAGGACGCTCTTTCCTTGGCGGCCCCGCACCGAGCGGTCGGGTAAGCCGAGCGGCGACAATCCCGCGTACGTGGAGTGGCTGGTGGAGCAATCCATGCTGTCGGACGCAACCACGTTCGCGAAGCAGTTCTCCGGCCGGGGCAGCATGTGGCAGAACCCGTTCGCCGATCCCGATCCGCGCGCCGCGATTGAGAAGGCCTCGGTGTGGTTCACCGCCTACCCAATCTCGATGATCACCAAGCCCGGGGCGTCCTTCCTCGGGACCCTGGGCGACCCGCAGCTGTGGCAGGCCTTCGCCGAGATCGGCATCGAAGCGGTCCACACGGGGCCGGTCAAGAAGGCCGGCGGACTCGCCGGCTGGGATCCGACGCCCAGCGTGGACGGCCACTTCGACCGGATCAGCACTCACATCGACGACGCCTTCGGCACCGAGGACGAGTTCCGTGCCATGTGCGAGGTGGCCTCGGCGCACGGCGGCACGGTCATCGACGACATCGTTCCCGGCCACACCGGCAAGGGCGCGGACTTCCGGCTGGCGGAGATGAAGTTCGGGGACTACCCCGGCGTCTATCACATGGTGGAGATTCCCGCCCACGACTGGCACCTGCTGCCCACCGTTCCCCGCGGGCGAGACTCGATCAACCTGGACTACGAAACAGAAGATCTGCTGTCCAAGGCGGGCTACATCGTCGGCAAATTGCAGCGAGTGATCTTCCAAGACCCAGGGATCAAGGACACCAACTGGAGCGCCACCGCACCGGTCATCGGTCCTGATAAGGAGCACAGGCGTTGGGTCTACCTCCATTACTTCAAGGAGGGTCAGCCGTCGATCAACTGGCTGGATCCCACCTTGGCTGGCATGCGGCTGGTAATTGGAGACGCTCTGCACTCGTTGGGTGACCTGGGCAGTGGGGCGCTGCGGCTTGACGCTAACGGCTTCCTCGGTGTGGAGAAGAGCGCGGAGGGGACGCCAGCCTGGTCAGAAGGGCACCCTCTGTCGGAGGCCGCCAACCAACTGATCGCCAGCTTGGTCCGCAAGGTCGGTGGCTTCACCTTCCAGGAGCTCAACCTCACCATCGACGACATCAAGAACACCTCCGAGCGCGGCGCCGACCTGTCGTATGACTTCGTGAACCGCCCCGCCTACCACCACGCGATGGCAACAGGGGACACGGAGTTTCTTCGCCTGACGCTGCGGTTAGCCCAGCAGGCCGGCGTGGAGGCCGCCTCACTGGTTCACGCGCTCCAGAACCATGACGAGATGACCTACGAGCTTGTCCATTTCGCGACGCTGCATTCGGCCGACGTCTTCGATTTCCGTGGCGGACACATCGCCGGTGCTGCGCTGGCGGAGACCATCCGGCGCGATCTGATCGACAACCTCACTGGCGAGGCCGGCCCGTACAACGCGACCTTCACGACCAACGGCATTGCTTCCACGACGG
>DATFOP010000009.1:0-4801 GCA_035265505.1 Propionibacteriaceae bacterium
CAGAGGTCTACCGGCACCGATCCTGTTGGTCTGCGAGGACAACGGCTTCGGCATTTCGGTACCGACGCCAGCCGGCTGGATCGAGTCGGCGTACGGGTCCCGGCCGGGGCTCCGGTACTTCGCGGCCGACGGCGCCGGTCCGGCCGTGGCCTGGCCGGTGATCAGCGAGGCGGTCGACTTCGTCCGCGGTCACCGCAAGCCGGCTTTTCTGCACCTGAACACTGTTCGGTTCGGAGGTCATGCCGGAAGTGATGCGGAGATCAGCTACCGCAAGCCTCGGGACATCGAAGACGACTATGACCGCGATCCGTTGCTGGCGACAGCGAACGAGCTGCGAGCCGCTGGTGTGAATGCCGACGACGTGCTTGCCCGCTACGACGCCATACGCGCCGAGGTCGAGGCCGAGGCGGAGCAGTTGCAAGGGGAGCCGTGGCTGAGCTCCGCGTCAGAAGTCATGGCTCCGCTGGCACCACGACGGCCGGAACGGGTGGCCGAGTCCGCCGAAGCACTGACCGCCGGCACGCCCAGCCCGCCTCGCACGCTTGCCGAGTCAATCAACGCGACGCTGCGAGACATCCTCGCTGCCGACCGGCGAGTGATCGTCTTCGGTGAGGACGTCGGCGTCAAGGGCGGCGTGTACGGCGTGACCCGCGGCCTGGCCCGAAGGTTCGGCGCGGCACGTGTCTTCGACACCTTGTTGGATGAGCAGTCGATCCTCGGACTCGGCCTGGGGGCGGGACTGGCCGGCCTGATCCCGATCCCGGAGATCCAGTACCTGGCCTACTTGCACAACGCAGAAGATCAGCTTCGCGGCGAGGCCGCCACGCTGCCGTTCTTCTCCACCGGCCGGTTTCGGAATCCGATGGTGGTGCGGATCGCTGCTCTGGGCTATCAGAAGGGGTTCGGCGGTCACTTCCACAACGACAACGCCCTCGGGGTCGTGAGCGATATTCCGGGGCTGGTCGTAGGTTGTCCCGCCCGCGGGGATGACGCGGCCGGCATGCTCCGGACGTGCGTGGCGGCGGCCAGTGTCGACTCCAGCGTCGTGGTCTTCCTGGAACCGATCGCGCTGTACCACCGTCGTGACCTTCACCAGGAGGGTGACGCCAGCTGGCTGGCTGCTGATCCTGGTGGATCGGTCCCCATCGGCCGCGCGCGACTGTACCAAAGTGACGCCGGTTCCGGTTCCTCGAAAGGCGTCGCCTTCAGCCCGTCGAAGCGCTCCCAGAGCCGCCCCGAGCTAACCATGATCACGTTCGGCAACGGTGTCCCGATGAGCCTCCGCGTCGCCCGGCGGCTCGCGGAAGGCGGCATCGCGGTGGACGTGCTCGACCTCCGATGGCTGGCTCCGCTGCCCGTCGACGACATGCTCGCCGCAGCCGAAGTCACCGGCAGGGTTCTCGTGGTGGACGAAACCCGGCACGCTGGCGGCGTCGGCGAAGGGGTGATCGCGGCGCTGGTCGAGGGTGGTTTCCCGGGTCAGATTGCGCGGGTGGCCAGCCAGGACAGCTTCGTGCCGCTCGGCCCGGCCGCCGACCATGTGTTGCTCAGTGAAGCTGAGATCGAGAAAGCAGCCCTGCACATGTCCGCAACGGAGAACCTATGACCGGCCCCCTCGAATTGCTCGACGTTGATCATCTGATGACGACCGACGAGCGCGACATCCAAGCGGTGGTGCGCGACTTCGTCGAGCGGCGGGTGAAACCCTCCATCGGAGATTGGTATGAACGCGGCGAGGTCGATCTCGGCCTGATGAAGGAGGCCGGCTCGCTCGGACTGCTGGGCATGCATTTGGAGGGTTACGGCTGTGCCGGGGCGAATGCCGTCTCGTACGGATTGGCCTGCCTGGAGCTGGAAGCCGGCGATTCCGGCGTGCGAAGCATGGTCTCGGTGCAGGGATCACTGGCCATGTTCGCCATCTGGAAGTTCGGGACCGAAGACCAGAAGAACACCTGGCTGCCACGGATGGCCACCGGCGACGCGATCGGCTGTTTTGGTCTCACCGAGGCTGACTTCGGCTCCAACCCGGCCGGCATGCGGACCCGGGCGAAGCTCGACGGCGATGAGTGGGTGCTCAACGGCACGAAGATGTGGATCACCAACGGATCCGTGGCCGACGTCGCGATCGTCTGGGCCCAGACCGATGAGGGCATCCGCGGGTTCGTCGTGCCCACAGACATCGCAGGCTTCTCAGCGTCCAAGATCACCAAGAAGTTGTCGTTGCGGGCGTCGATCACCTCAGAACTGGTCCTGGAAGATGTGCGGCTACCAGCCGACGCCATACTGCCCGACGTCGTCGGGCTCCGCGGTCCGTTGTCGTGCCTCAACGAGGCGCGGTTCGGCATCGTCTTCGGCGCCCTTGGCGCGGCGCGGGACTGCCTCGACGCTGCCTTGGACTACGTGGGAACCCGGGAGGTCTTCGATCGGCCGCTGGCATCCTTCCAGCTGACGCAGGCGAAGCTGGCCGATATGGCGCTGGAACTTCAGAAGGGTTTCCTGCTCGCACTGCATCTCGGGCGACTGAAGGATGATCATCGGCTGACGCCACGCCAGGTCAGCCTCGGGAAGCTCAACAACGTCCGGGAGGCGCTTGCCATCGCCCGGGAGTGCCGGACGATCCTCGGCGCGAACGGCATCACATTGGAGTATCCGGTCCTCCGGCACGCGAACAACCTGGAGTCCGTGCTGACCTATGAGGGCACGTCGGAGGTGCATCAGCTGATCATCGGCGAGGCGCTGACGGGACAAAGCGCCTTCAGCTAGCGGTGCGTGAGCTCCGCTCGGATCTGCTGTCGAGACTCTGCCCAGATCAAGGACTCGACCACCAGGGTCAGCGTCAGGACACCGGCGACGAACCCCAGTTGTCCCAGCGCCGGCGAAGAGTCGATCAGAGGCGCAGCCAGCAGAATGATTGCGGCCGCGGCGAGCCGGATCACCGAGAGGTGGTGCACGGTGAGCCACTTGAAGACGACGTGTCCCAGCAGGTAGAGGACGACGCCGCCGACCAGGGCGCCCAGAGCGACCCCCTTGAGTGGGTCCGCCAACGTGTGATCAGTGGTATCTGAGACGTACTCCAAGACCTTCTTTATGCCAAATGCGGTCAGGACCACGCCGATCACTAGGGGGAGGTGGGCGAACGAGTACGCGTTGCGTCCAAGCCGGGGGCGAGTTTCGATCGGTTCCGAGCTGAGGGCATGCTCGCCTTGCAGCGCACTGACGTCGAAATAGGCCCACCACATCGCCGATGCGAGCAAGAGCCCCAAGACGGAGGCGACGATGATCGGCACTGAGATCGGGCGCTCCGCCACGCCGACGCCGATGGCGACGATCGACTCGCCGAGAGCCACGATGATGATCAGCCCGTGGCGCTCCGCGAAGTGCCCGGGAGCCGGCAGGCGCCAACCGGAGGCTCCGCCGAGCGCCGTGCCGACGTAGTCGACCACCAGGGCCGCAACCCAGAGCGCGGTCTGCGTCCACCCCTCGAAGCGCGTCGCGATGAGCAGCAGCGTTGTTCCGCCGAGCACGCTGGGAGCGAACCGCAGCACCTGTTGCCGCAAGCCGCGATCATTCTGGGACAGGATCCAGAAGAGAACCAAGTGCATGAGGCGAAAGATCAGATAGCAGGCTGCGAGCACGACGGGACCCGAGAGACCGCCGGGCGCATCGTCAAAGGCCTCAGGGATGCAGAGCGCGAGAAGGAACATCGCGGCCATCGCGACCAGCATCACGAGCTTGATCTGGCCCTCGTCCGCGCTCACCACGTTGGCCACCCAGGCGAAGCCGGTCCAGCTCCACCAGAGCACCATGACCACGAGTACGCCGCGCAGCACGCCGTGCCAGGACAGCTCGTGGGTCATGTAGGCGGTGACCTGGGTGAGGGCGAAGACGAAGACGAGGTCGAAGAACAGCTCCAGCGGAGTGACCGATGCCTGTTGGGTTCCCTGACGGATCGCCGGCCGACGAATCTGCACGGGCCATTTACTCACGTATCGATCGGCGACCAGGACGGGCCGGTCTCTCCCAACTTCTCGTCGAGCTTGGCGAACAGCGGCGTCGGCTTGTGAAGTGGTGTCCCAGGCTGGATCGGGCGGGACTCCCAGGACGCCTGCTCGGCCGCGTAGTCCCCCATGATCACCGGGTAATCCGGCGCGCCCTCCTCGCTGACGTTACGTACCTCGGGCTGCGCTGCCCATACGCCAGTGCCGCCCAGCGCCTGGTGCACCTTTTGTGCGGCATGCGGCAGGAACGGCGTGAGCAACGTGTTCACGTCGGAGACGACTTGCAGCGCGGTGTGCAGCACGGTGTCGCGGCGCGCCGGATCGCCCCCAAGCTTCCACGGTTCGGTGTCCGAGATGTATTTATTCGCCGCCCCAGCGACGCGCATGGCCTCGGTGATGGCCTGCCGGAACCTGTTCCGGCCGAGCAATTCCCCAACCGTCGTGAATGCGGCGCGCGCCGTCGCCACCAGGTCCGCATCGATGTCCATCGTGGCGCCGGGGCTGGGGATCGCGCCATTGTTCTTGTGCGCCATGGAGATCGACCGATGCACCAGGTTGCCCCACTCGTTGGCCAGCTCGAAATTGGTGCGCCGGACGAACTCGTCCCACGTGAAGTCGGTGTCCGTCGTCTCCGGTCCCGCCACGGAGATGAAGTAGCGCAGCGCGTCCGGACCGAACTCGCGCAGGAAGTCGCCGACGTAGATCACCCGGCCGCGGCTGGTGGAAAACTTGGAGCCGCTCATCGTCAGGTATTCACTCGACACCAGCTCGTCGGGCAGCCGGAGCTCGCCTCGTGGCCCGAC
>DATFOP010000010.1:0-4731 GCA_035265505.1 Propionibacteriaceae bacterium
CGTCGAGACCGAGGGTCGACCGCGATTGCGAGCCTGGCTCGACCGGATCCTGACCGAATCGATCGCGGAATTCGCGGTGGTCTACGGCTATTGGCCCTGCTACAGCGAGGGTGACACGGTCGTCGTCCATCAGCCGGGGACTGACGTGGAAGACCCACGCAGCGAAGTGGCTCGCTTCACTTTCCCTCGCCAGCGCCGGCCGCGATATCTGTGCCTTGCCGACTTCTTCCGAGATCGCGAACTGGCCTTGCAGAAGGGTCCGGACGTGATCGCGTTCCACCTCGTCACCATGGGCGCGGCGGTGAGTCGGGTGACGGCCAAACTGTTCGAGCAGAACGCCTACCGGGACTACCTCGAGCTGCATGGGTTGAGCGTGCAGCTAACGGAGGCGTTAGCGGAGATGTGGCACGCGAGGGTCCGCGCGGACCTCGGGTTCGCTGGCGAGGACGGGCCGGTCGACGACATGATTCGTGATCAGGCCTACCGGGGCTCGCGTTACTCGTTCGGCTATCCGGCATGTCCGGATCTGGAGGACCGGGCGAAGCTTGTCGCTCTGCTTCGACCGGAGCGGATCGGCGTCACTCTTTCGGAGGAGCTGCAACTGCATCCCGAGCAGTCGACGGACGCTCTGATCGTCCATCACCCGGAGGCCAAGTACTTCAACGCGCGCTGACCACTCAGGAGATTCAGCGCTCGTTCGGCGCCGGCTGAATTTCGGATGAGTCACCAGGAAGGCCGAGGCACTGGGAGAATGACGGCGCCATGACCAAGACCTCGACTCTCGCTGCCGCGCTGTGGGATTTCGACGGAACCTTGGTTGACTCCGAACCGTTGTGGCTGGATGCGGAATTCGAGCTCGTCGCCGAACTCGGCGGGACGTGGTCGGTGGAGCACGCGGACCAATTGATCGGCAACTCCCTTCTCGACTCCGGCTCCTACATCTTGAACGCGATCGGCCGGCACGATCTGAGCCCGGCATGGGTGGTCGACGAGCTGATCATCCGCGTGATCGAGGCTCTGAGTGCCAAGCCCATCCCCTGGCGCCCAGGGGCGCGTGAGCTGCTGACCTCTTTTGCTACGGCACGCGTCCCCTGTGCGTTGGTGTCGGCTTCCTATCGCGTCATGTTGGATTCGGTGCTGAACCAGCTGCCAGCGGACACCTTCATGGTTTCGGTGGCGGGCGACGAGGTGCGGAACGGCAAGCCGCACCCGGAGCCCTACGAGACCGCGGCAGCCGCACTGGGAGTTGACACGCACGAGTGCGTGGTCCTCGAGGATTCGATCACCGGTGCGCGATCAGGGAACGCCGCCGGCGCCTTGGTCATCGCCGTGCCGAGCCGGGTGCCGATCCCGCCGGCTCCACGCCGCCGCCACGTGACATCGCTGACGGAGCTGGATGCGGCAGCCGTGGCCGAATGGCTGGAGCAGGCCAATGGCCAAGGCTAAGCCGCCCGCAAACGGTCGGCGCCTTGTCGCCCTCGCCGCCGCCATCACCATGCTGAGCGCCACCGGCTGCCAGCTCAGCGGTTCCATCAGTCCGTCACCCACCCCCAGCGGCACGCCGCCGAGGCCATTCACGGTGATGAGCACCGACCTCGTGCGAGTGACGGATCCAGCTGCGATCACTGACTCCGCCTCGGCTGTGGTGTCGCAGAACGTCTTCCAGCGCCTGATGACCGCCGAGCCCGGCCAGTCCGTACTGAAGCCCGACGCCGCTCGCGACTGCATCTTCACCTCTGCGACGACCTACAGCTGCACGTTGAACGAAGCGCTCACCTTTCACAACGGGCACGCCCTGACCTCCAGCGACGTGAAGTTCAGCATCCAGCGGGCCACCCGGCTCAATGTGGCGGGGTCATCGACCTCGCTGCTGTCCTCCCTGCGTCGGATCGAAACGCCCGAGCCGCAGACCGTACGGTTCCTGCTCAGCCGTCCCGATACCCAGTTCGGCTGGGCACTTGCCTCCCCTGCGGCCTCGATCGTCGACGAAGAGGTCTACCAGCAAGACGACATCCGCCCCCCGACGGAGTCGGTGGTGGGATCCGGGCCGTTTGCTGTGGCTCATCTCGACGAGCGCTCCTTGCTGCTGACCCGCCACGGCACGTACGTGGGGCGCAACCCTGCCGAGATGCAAGCTCTCGAATACCGCACGGCCGCCGACTCGGCCACCATCGAAGACGCCATGGCCAACGGCAAGGTCGACGTGGTCTGGCGTGGGCTGAACGCCGCGGCCATCACCCGTTACAGCCGCCAAGCGGCCGCCAGCACGGACCAGCTCACCGCGGATGGCTTTACCCAGCACACCTACTTCGGCGAGAGGGTTCTGCAACTCGGCTGGAACCCCGCGTCACCAATGCGTGGGAACCGGCCGCTGCGACAGGCGATCGCCACGGCGCTTCAGGGAGACCGCACGCTCGACTCGGTCGTTCCTCCCGGCATCCCGGGCTATCTGTCAAGCTTCCCGGTCGGCGGGAAGGCCACGCCGAAGATCACCTGGAAGAGTCGGATCCCGCTGATTTTGAGCTATGACAGCACGGCACCCGATGCCTTGGACATCGCCACCCAGATCCGGACCAGGCTGGAGAACTCCGGCGGGCTCAGTGTCCAGCTGCGGCCGGACGCTGCCGCCGCCGATCTCTGGCTCCTCGACCGCAAGGCGTGGACATCGACCGGCCTGGCCTGGTTGCAGCCCTACATCGACGCACCGCTGTCGACCGCCGCGACGACGATCCAGACGATCGTCACTGAATTCCGCAAGACCACCGACGACGAAGCCGCTGCCCAGCTTCTCGGTTCCCTGCAGAAGCAAGCGGCCGTCGACAACGTGCTGGTACCGATCAGCCAGAGCGATGAGTACCTGTACGCCCGAGCCGGGGTCGAGGTCAGCGAAACAGGCTTCGGGCCGGGCTGGCAGCTGGGGCTCTTCGGGATTTCCAATGGTTGAGCAGGTTCCTTCCGGGGTCAGGCGCGGACCATTCGCAGCAGGGGAGCGGATCACGCTCAGTGATCCGAAGGGTCGGCGGCACTCCATCGTGCTCACTGCCGGCGCACAGTTCCACACCGCCAAAGGCCCGATCCATCACGATGATCTGATCGGGCGATCTGACGGTGTGGTCGTGACCTCCGCCAAGGGTGTCGACTATCTGGCCATGCGCCCGTTGCTGAGCGACTTCACGGTCACCATGCCTCGCGGTGCTGCCGTGGTCTATCCGAAGGATGCGGCAATGATCGTCATGGGCGCCGACATCTTCCCCGGGGCAACCGTGCTGGAGGCCGGCGCTGGCTCCGGAGCGCTCAGCTGCGCGCTGCTGCGGGCGGTCGGCGGCACCGGCCGACTGATCTCGTACGAGCGGCGGGAGGATTTCGCCTCGATAGCCCGCCGGAACGTGGAGAATTTCTTCGGCCAGCCACATCCGGCCTGGGACCTGCGGGTGGGCGATCTGGTGGCGTCGCTGGTCGACCAGCCAATCGAGGCTGGAACGGTCGACCGGGTCATTCTTGACATGCTGGCCCCGTGGGAGTGTGTCCCGGCGGTGGGCGATGCCCTGATCCCAGGCGGAGTGCTCTGCTGCTACGTTGCGACCACCACTCAGCTGGCGGAAACGATCGAGACGCTGCGTGCCCATACGGGATTCACCGAGCCGGAAGCCACCGAATCACTGGTGCGCTCCTGGCACGTCGAAGGTCTCGCAGTCCGTCCCGGGCACGCCATGGTCGGTCACACGGGCTTCCTGATCATGACGCGGCGGATGGCGCCCGGGGTGGCTGCGCCGATGCGGAAACGCCGGCCAGCTCCCGGCGCGTATGGCGAGAATTACTCTGGTCCTCGGATAAGCCCCAGCTAGGCTCTTGGCCTAGGAGGTGCGTCATGGCTCACGACCGAACCCCGTACGAGGACCGCGAGACCCTACAGACGCAGCTTCGGGCGCTCAGCGACGAGGTCGACCGGCTGCGTGAACGCGTGTCAGCTCACCCGCACGATATCGCCATGTTGGAGCGCCGGCTCGCCGATGCTCGGCAAGACTCCCGGACCACAGCGGCGAACAACGAACGGCTCGCAGCAACGCTGCGCGAGGCCCGCGATCAGATCATCTCTTTGAAGTCCGAAGTCGACCGGCTTGCCCAACCACCGGCCAGCTTCGCGGTGTTCTTGGCCTCAGCCGAGGATCATACGGCCGACATCTACACCGCCGGGCGCAAGATGCGGGTCAGCGTCAGCCCCGAGGTCGACCTCGAAGCGTTGGAGCCCGGCCGCGAAGTCATGATCAATGAGGCCATGAATGTGGTCGATGTCCTCGAGTTCGACGAGGTCGGCGAGGTCGTCCTGCTCAAGGAACTTTTGGAAGATGGGCACCGGGCCCTTGTGATCGGGCACGGCGACGAGGAGAGCGTCGTCCGCCTGGCGCATCGACTGCACCAAATTCAGCTTCGCTCCGGCGACTCGCTGTTGATCGACCGGCGGGTGCATTTCGCCTACGAGCGGGTGCCCAAGTTGGACGTCGAGGAACTGGTGCTGGAAGAGGTGCCAGACATTGACTACACCCTGATCGGGGGGCTGGGTTCGCAGATCGAAGCGATCCGCGATGCGGTCGAACTTCCGTTCCTGCACAAGGAGCTGTTCGACGAGCACGAGCTGAAGGCGCCCAAGGGCATTCTGCTTTACGGTCCTCCGGGTTGCGGCAAGACCCTGATCGCCAAGGCAGTCGCCAATTCACTGGCCAAGAAGGTGTC
>DATFOP010000011.1:0-5864 GCA_035265505.1 Propionibacteriaceae bacterium
AGGTTGCTCACGTGTTACTCACCCGTTCGCCACTCGTGTACCCCCGAAGGGGCCTTACCGTTCGACTTGCATGTGTTAAGCACGCCGCCAGCGTTCGTCCTGAGCCAGGATCAAACTCTCCGTTGAAATCTATCGGTTGCGACCCAGAAGGGTCGGTTTCCGTCTTCAACTAGTTCGATCGCTGACGTCGGATCCATTGCTGGATCTTGCTGTCAATCAATCAAAGGAACCGAACTCGAGCACTGGCGAACCAGGCCCGAGCACGGGGTTTTTGTGCATATTTGGCATTGACTTTTAGCACGCTGTTGAGTTCTCAAGCTTCGGGTGCACACCGTGCCGGAGCTTCCACTCCGGCTTGGGGCAACCTGACCAACTTTATGAGGTACACAAGACCGAGTCAAACTCGGCTCCGAGTCCCTCTTCCAATGGCGTCCCCAGCGACCGGACCAGATCCGCACTTCGGAAGTGCAACCCCGCCCGGTGAGCTCGTTAGCCATTGAATTCCTCCGGGTCGGCCGCGTCAGATCACCGATCCGCTGCGTCCCGCACCCCGATGAGGCATGTCTACTTTACGCCTCGCCGGCGCGATGGTCAAGCCTGCGGCTTACCTCCGCTGACTGCCCATCAGGGGTGCGACCGCCAGAGCTCCGACGGTCTTCTTGCCACGCCTCAGGATGATGTAACGCCCGTGCAGAAGGTCTTGTTCCGCCAGCGTGGCGTCCGGGTCGGTCACCTTGCGGTTGTTGACGTAGGCGCCCCCTTCGGCGATCGCTCGGCGCCCCGCCGCCTTGCTGGACACCACGCCGCTGCTGGTCAGCGCCTCGGCCACGCTGGGCAGGTCGGTGCCTGCCGGGATCGGGACACTGCCGACCTCAGCCACAACCCCTGCCAGAACGGACTCGCTGAGATCGGCTAGCTCCGAGCGGCCGAACAGCGCCGCAGCAGCCGCAACAGCGGCGTCACGCTCCGCCGGGGAGTGCACGAGTGCCGTCACGTCGTCAGCAAGAGCACGCTGTGCCGCCCGAAGGTGGGGTCGTTCGCCGGTCTGCCGTTCGAGCTCGTCGATCTCGGCGGGGCTGCGCTCGCTGAACACCTTGAGGTACTCGATCACCTTCTCGTCCTCGGTGTTGAGGAAGTACTGATGGAAGGCGTAAGGCGACGTCATGGCGGAATCGAGCCAGATGGTGCCGGACTCGGTCTTCCCGAACTTGGTTCCGTCGGCCTTGGTGAGCAGTGGTGTGGCGATGGCATGCACCCGGGCACCGTCAGCCCGACGAACCAGCTCGACGCCTGCCGTGATGTTGCCCCATTGGTCGCTCCCGCCGAACTGCAGCGTGCACCCGTACGTCCGGTGAAGCTCGAGATAGTCCATGGCTTGGAGCAGGACGTAGGAGAACTCTGTATAAGAGATGCCCTCCTCGAGCCGGTTGCGAACGACATCGCGAGCCAGCATGCGGTTCACCGGAAAGTGCTTGCCGATGTCGCGCAGGAAGTCCAGCACCGGCATGGGGCCCGTCCAGTCCAGGTTGTTGACCAGACGAGCGGGATTGGTACCCGAGAAAGCCACGAACTTCTCGACCTGCCGGCGGATGCTGTCAACCCAGTCGCCGACGGTTTCCTTGGTGTTGAGGACCCGCTCCCCAGACTCCTTGGGATCACCGATCAACCCGGTTGAGCCACCCACCAGCAGCAACGGATGGTGCCCGGCGCGCTGCAGCGCGCGAGCCACCATCAGTTGGACAAGGTTGCCGAAATGGAGACTGGGGGCCGTGGGGTCGAAGCCCACGTAGAAGGTGACCGGGCCCGACATCAGATGCTCGGCCAGCGCCGCCTCGTCGGTGGATAGCGCTACCAGCCCACGCCACCTGAGTTCGCTGAGCACGTCGATCACGGGTGCAGTCTTCCACCGCGGCATGCAACGCCTGCTCGGATCCGGGTGGTGAACTTCGCATCAATCCCTGGCCCGGACCACCGGCCGATTCGAAAACGGCCCCGCAACGAGGCGAGAAATGAACCCATCGCACATTCGCGGCGAAGCGGTGGGAGCTCGCGGTCAGCGCATCCCGTTATCCCGCAGGATGACGATGCCGTCCTCGTCGGAGTACAACGTCTGGCCTGGGAAAATCCGGATGCCGGTGATGTGGATGACCTCGCCGACCGAGCCGGCGCCGGTCTTGGTGCTCTTCCGCGGGTTGGTACCCAGGGCCTTGATGCCGAGCGGGAGCCGGTCCAAAGTTACGCTGTCCCGCACCGCGCCGTAGATGACCAAGCCTGCCCAGCCACGCTCGACGGCAATCCCGGCGATGAGATCACCGACCAACGCCGTACGCAGCGAGCCGCCTCCATCAACCACCAGGACGCATCCGGGCGGCTGAGCCGGGTCGCCCAAGGTGGCTTTGAGCAGCGCGTTGTCTTCGAAGCACTTCAGCGTGATCACGGGTCCGCCGAACCGACGCCTCAAGCCGAAGGACCGGAATTGGACAGGAATGGAGTCGAGACCCTCACCGTAGGAGTCGACCAGGTCAGCGGTGGCGGGCAGATTATCCTGGCTCAACCCGGCAGCCTCAGCCATCCGCATGCGCTTTGATGGCGAGCACTGGACACGGCGCGTGCATCAAAATGCGGAAGGCATTGCTGCCCAGCAGCATCTTGCCCACTGCCGAACGCCGCCGGATTCCGATGACGCAGAGCCGTGCGTTCAGCTCATTCAGGACATCGAGTACCTCCTCGGAGGCCTCCCGCCCGCGCACCTCTTGCCGGATGGTGAAGGATACGCCTGCGTCGGTCAGCGTCGACCTCACCCAGTCGAGGTCTGCTGGTTGGGCGAAACCCGGATCGCTCAGCGCATCACCGCGGGAGGAGTTCACCACCACTACCGGCATCTGGCGCTGCGTAGCCTCCTCAGCAGCTGCCAGCAACGCGGCGCGGCCAACGGCGGTTGGTGTGAAGCCCACAACAACGGTCACTGTCTTGACTTCTCACGAGCTTCTGGGTCCGCCGGCGGCTCGACCGATGCGTCGTCAGCGTGCGGTGGATGAACCCGTTCCTCGTGCACCACGTCAAGGGCCTCCTGAGCCTTCGCCGGCAGCGCTTTGCGGATCAGAGCGAACAACAACGGCCAGGCCAGCACTATCAGGATGATCAGGTACACCGTGACGGCGATCGGTGACAGCTGGAACTGCCCGGTGCTGACGTTGACGCTGCCGAACAGGCCTTTCAGTTCACCGGAGGAGAGCTGCAACGCCCGCCGCCCTTGCAGCTCGATCCGCGGACCGAGAATCACCGCGATGATCAACGGCAACACCGGCAAACCGAACCGGCGCATGACGAAGCCCAGCACTCCCATGACGAGCAGCAAGATCAGATCGAAGGACGAGCCGTTGACCGCATAGGCTCCCATCGAGGCAAAGAACAAGATTCCCGCGTACAGGTACGGCCGCGGGATGCGCAGCAGTTTCGCCCAGAGCGGAGCCAGCGGCAGATTCAAGATCAGCAACAGCGTGTTGCCGATGAACAGGCTGGCGATCAGCGCCCACACCAGCTCCCCCTCCCGCTGTAGCAGTAGCGGGCCTGGCTGAATCCCGTACGAGACCAAGGCGGCGAGCATCACCGCTGCCGTGGCGTTGGTTGGCAGACCCAGCGACAGCATCGGCACCATGGTTCCGGCGGCGCTGGCGTTGTTGGCTGCCTCAGGGCCGGCGACCCCTTCGATGGCGCCTTTGCCGAACTCGTCCGGATGCTTGGTCAGGCGCTTCTCGGTGATGTAGGACAGAAAGGTCGGGATTTCCGCCCCACCGGCGGGTACAGCGCCGAAGGGGAAACCGTACGCGGTACCGCGCAGCCACGGTTTCCATGACCGTTTGAAGTCCTGCTTCCCCATCCACGGCCGGCCGACGGGTATGACGTCGGCCACCCTCCGCCGCAGATGGGCAGCCACCCATAGCGCCTCGCCGAGGGCGAAGATACCGACCGCCACCACGACGACGTCGATGCCGTCACTCAGCTGGGGAATGCCGAAAGTCAGTCGTGCCTGACCGCTGACCGAGTCCAAGCCGACGAGCCCGATCGTCAGCCCCAGCATCAGCGAGATGAACCCGCGCAACCGGGACGCGCCCAGCACTGCCGTGACGGCGACGAAGGCCAGCAGCATGATGGCGAAGTACTCCGGTGCCCCCAGCGAGATGGCGAACCGGGTGACGAGCGGGGCGCAGAGCACCAGCAGCGACGTGCCAATGGTGCCGGCGATGAACGAGCCGAGCGCCGCTGTGGCCAACGCCTGTGAGGCCCTTCCGGCCCGTGCCATCATGTTTCCTTCGATGGCGGTGACCACCGAAGAAGACTCCCCCGGCGTGTTGAGCAGGATCGACGTCGTGGACCCGCCATACATGCCGCCGTAGAAGATTCCGGCGAGCATGATCAGCGCACTGGTCGGCTCCAGCTCGCCCAGGATGGGTAGCAGCAACGCAACCGTCATGGCCGGGCCGATCCCGGGCAGCACCCCGACCGCGGTGCCCACGATCACGCCGATCAGGGCCAGCAGCAGGTTGACAGGGGTGGCAGCCGTGGCGAATCCCTGCAACAGCAGCTCGAGGTTGTCCATTACAAGATCCCCTGGAGGATGCCGGCGGGCAGTGCGACACCCAGGCCGATGGCGAAGCCGTAGAAGGTGCCCAGGCTCAGCGCCGCCGCAATCACCAGGTCCCGGACGAAGTGCCGGCTGCCAAGCACTATCGCCGAGCCGTAGAACAGCAGGCCACCACTGATCACCCAGCCGAGGACGTCGATCAGCAAAATGTTGGCGATGAAGACTCCGATCAGCAGCAGCACCGTCTTGTAGTCGGCCCGGCTGTGCAGGTCGATATCCTCACCAGCCTCGGCCTCACCGCGGCTGCCCCGCGCCACCGCGACCGCAAGTGCCACCGAAAGGACGACTAGTGCACCGCCGACTAGCAGCGGTACTGGTTTCGGCCCGAGCGGATCCACTCCGGTGGTGTTGTTCGACAGCCGGGCTGCGTCGAGGAGGACCACGAGCCCGGTCAGGGCAAGGAACCCGCAAAGCCCGTACTCCGCGTAGTCCCGGTCCCGGGCGGGGGCGGTGGCCGTCGCGGCCTCGCTCACGCCAGACCTAATGAGCCGAGCACATCCTCCACGCGGGTCGTCTGATCCTTCATGTAGGTCCCGAACTCATCGCCAGTGAGGAAGGCGTCAGTCCAGCCTTTCTCCTTTAGCACGTCCTTCCACTCCTGGCTGTCATGCATTGTCGTGAACGCCCCAACCAGCGCCTGATTGTCGGCATCGGAGAGCTCCGGCGGCGCAACGACACCGCGCCAGTTGGTGAACTCCAGATCGATGCCGGATTCCTTCAACGTGGGAGCGTCGACCGCCTCGACCCGATCGGCCCCGCTGAGGGCCAGCACTCGGACTTCGCCCGCTTCTATCTGATCCAGGAACTCGCCGTAACCGGACGCGCCGAACGCGACCTTGCCGCCGAGCACAGCCGGCAGCAGCTCACCGCCACCGTCATAGGCGATGTAGTTCACCTGCTTGGGATCGATGCCAACTGTCTGGGCGAGTTGCATCGGCAGCAGATGGTCGGGCCCACCCGGGGAGGAGCCCCCGCCAACGGCCATGCCTTTAGGGTTGCCCTTCCAGTCATTCACCAGGTCGGTGATGTTGCTGTACTTGGAGTTCTTGGCCACCACGATGGCCCCTGCCTCCTCGATCAGCTTCGCGATCGGCGTGGTCTGGTCGAGCGTGGCAGTGGACTTGTTGGTGTACTGGGCACCCACGACGCCGAGGCCCATCATCATGATCAGTTTACCGTTGCCCTTCTCCTGCACGGTGCGGGACAACCCGGTCGTGCC
>DATFOP010000012.1:0-3041 GCA_035265505.1 Propionibacteriaceae bacterium
GGCGCTGCCGCTGGGGCTCCGGCTTCCATGGGCCGGCTCGGGAGTCTGGCCCCTTCTCTTGGCGAGGAGATGAGACCCAGGCTGGGTCAGATGTCGAAGACGACCATCCGCTCGGCGGCCGCGCCGAGCGCCTCGGCGACCCAGTTTGGCGCCGCCCGGCGTTCCGCGATCTGATCTTCTGTGAGCCCGGCAATTTCGGCCGCAACCTCAATTGTCGCGCCCTCCCACCATCGCCAGAGGCGTCCGCCTAGAGCCTCGATTCAGGTGACTCACACAGGTGTTTCGCCGGATCGGGCACTCTCAGAGTGTGACCACACCAACCAGCGGGCTTGGATGGTGGATCCTGCACGTCGACATGGACTCGTTTCTCGCTTCGGTGGAAGTCCGGCGACGTCCCGAGTTGCGTGGCAGGCCGGTCGTTG
Organism: Propionibacteriaceae bacterium; assembly: GCA_035265505.1. Classification (GTDB taxonomy): domain Bacteria; phylum Actinomycetota; class Actinomycetes; order Propionibacteriales; family Propionibacteriaceae; genus Microlunatus. The sequence continues at coordinate 423 of DATFOP010000012.1, forward strand.
TGGGTGGCGATGGTGATCCCCGCCGACCCCGGCAAGTAGTGGCGACAGCCTCCTACGAGGCTCGGGCACACGGAGTGCACTCTGGCATGCCGTTGCAGCGCGCGTTCCGTAAGTGCCCGGATGCGGTTTTCCTGCCGACAGATCATCCCTCGTATGACGTGGCGTCGGCCGAGGTGATGGACGTGCTGAGGCGCTTCGCGTACCCGGTCGAGGTCTGGGGGTGGGATGAGGCCTTCCTTGCGGCGTCGCATCACGACCCCGAAGGGCTGGCCCACACCGTTCGGGCGGCTGTCGAGGATCAGACGGGGTTGACCTGCGCGGTCGGCATCGGAGATACGAAGGAGCGGGCCAAGATGGCCACGCGCTTCGCCAAAGAGAGGCCGGAGCACGTCTATCGTCTGGACTCGGCCAACTGGATGAGCATGATGGGCAGCCGCGAAGTGACCGATCTGTGGGGCGTCGGAAAGCGAACCGCTGCCCGGCTCGCTGCCCATAACCTGCGGACGGTCGCCGACCTGGCGCTAGCCGACCGAGACAATCTGGCTGCTTGGTTCGGTCCGACCATCGGTCCGCGCCTACGCGTGCTAGCCGGGGGAGGCGACTCGCGGATGGTCATCTCGGAGCCGTGGGTGGCCCGATCCAGGAGCCGCCAAGTGACCTTCCCGTCCGATCTCGCGGATCCCACTGTTATTGCCGACGAGGTGGCGACGCTGGCCCGTGACCTATGCGTAGAAATCACCAAGGATGGACGGCAAGCGACGCATGTCGGTGTCACAGTTCGGACCCGAACCTTCTTCACCCAAGTGAAGACCGGCAAACTTCCGGAGGCCACCACCGACAAGGACATCGTCGAGGCCGGTGCGCGGCAGGTGCTGGCCCGATTCGAGATCGCTCGGCCAGTGCGATTGCTGGGAGTGCGGCTGGATCTCGCGCCGCTCTGAGCACGCTTAGCTAGCTGTCAGCACGATCTTGCCCAACTCCGAGCGTGGATAGGAACTTATGGCTGAGGGAGCCCCGCTGCGATGAGTTCCGGATCGGTCGCGAGTCTGTTCTGGTGACCGTCGGAGGACGTCGTACGACGCTGCCGGCACGAGACACCACGGAGGACACCATGACAACCACGCCGAGTGCCCGGACGACCGCGCTGCCCGGCCGCCCACCCATCGTCGACCTGGCCACATGGCAGGCCGCCCGTGCCGAGCTGCTGGTCCGCGAGAAGGCCCACACGCGCGAGGGCGACGCCATCGCCGCGGCCCGCCGCCGGCTGCCGATGGTGGAGTTCGACGGGACGGTCGAAGTCGTCGGACCCGACGGTCCGGTCCCGTTCCTGGACCTATTTCAGGGCCGCGACGAGCTCGTGGTCTACCACTCCATGTGGTACGACGGCGCGCCGCACCAGGGGCAGTGCGAGGGCTGCACCTTCAACCTCTGGCACCTGAAGGACGCCCTCTACCTCAACGCCCGCGGCGTCTCGTTCGCCGTCCTGACCTCGGGCCCGTGGGACGAGGTCGCCCCCTACGTCGAGTTCATGGGTTACACCCAGCCCTGGTACTCGGTGCGGGGCGTGGAGGCGCCGCTCTTTGCAGAAGAGGGGCACATCATCTGCTTCTTGCGCGACGGCGACCGCGTGTTCCTCACCTACTCCACGACTGGCCGGGGCAACGAGCCCGTCGACGGATCCTTGGGCCTGCTCGACATGACGCCCTACGGCCGCCGCGAGGCGTGGGAGGACAACCCTGAGGGCTGGCCCGAGGCCCCCGACGCCGGCGCGCCGGTCGGTGGGCATGGCGCGCCGATTTGCTGGTACTGGCGCTCGGACGCCGACGGCCTGGCCACCTGGGGTCCGACCAGCCGCCCCCTGCCGCAGTGGACGCGCCCCGGCGCGACCCCCGTGGACACCCTCGGCCGGCACGGCCACCACCACTGACGCGCCTTCGTCGACGGCGTCGGCAAAGGTGTTAGGTGCCGGGCGGGAACTCCGGACGATGCAGTTAACGCCACCTCGGTTGGGCAAAATCGCGGAGCACAGGTGGGGACTTTCAGCGAGCGCCATCAGTACTAGATAGACCCCAGAATGCAATGGCCATGGACGAGTACTTCGGCTCCCGCCCAGACCCTCATCCAGACGACTTCTGGACCTGCTGACAAGCCCCCATCAAGGGTCGGCCTACGGGATGACTCAGACGCACTCCAGCGTTGCTGATTCTTGCCAGCGGTGTGGACCCAAACCCTGCAGCACCTGCGACCGCGTGGTGCTCTCGAGCGACGATCCGCAGCCTCATGATCATGCCCACTGAGGGCGGTCACGAGTGCCGGGCATGGTCGTCTCATGCGATCGGTCCCTAGGCTGGCGGCATGCAGACAGAGATCAGTTCGGGCCCCGCATTCGCCTTCGGTGAGATCACGCTCCCCCCGGCAGCAGTGTTCGCGTCGAGGCCGGCGCGATGGCGATGACCCGCGGTGACGTCGCGATGACCACGTCGGAGGTCTCCTCAAAGGGCTGCGACGCTCACTGGGCGGTGAAACCTTCTTCGTCAACGACTTCACTTCACAGACGGGCGGCCTCGTAGCGGTGGCTGGGCCGCTGCCCGGTGACATGGCGCACATCGCTCTCACGGC
>DATFOP010000013.1:0-4153 GCA_035265505.1 Propionibacteriaceae bacterium
GCGTCTCGCAAGGCGTCGATAAGCCCCCAGATGGCGGCATCATCTAGTTGCGTCGCGCGCAGGATCGTTCCGGCCGGTTCCACCGATTCGATCTGGTGGAAGTTCTCGAGCAGATCGACTGGCATCGTGCCGGCAATTCGAATTTCGTACGTCGACTTTCCCATGGCGCCTCGATCTGCTGATCGGTGATAGGGCAACGATGGCCGAAACCAACGGGCAACGCCTCACCCCTGCCAGGTGAACCATGTCGCGAGGTGGGCTTTTTGATCACCACGGGTGCACTGGACCCTCCACGGCCAGAAACGCTCCCGGACTGGGAGGGTTACCGCGGTTTCGAGCCCTGTCCGGATCGGGACGGGGCAGCCGATCAGCTTCAGCTTGACATCTACGGCGAAGCGATTGACAGCATCTAAGGGCCGATTTGTCTATGGTCACTCTCTCGCCCGTACGGGCCAGCTGGAAAGGGCACGCCATACGTCGAAAGATGCTGACGTACGCAAAATCACCTGGGGGCCCTGTACTCCGAAGGAATTGCCGCCACCGGGAAGCAGAGCGGCAACGTCCCTAGGCGTTCAGCCACCTGGATCGGCGCGGCACGGTCGCTGAACCCAGCGCTTAACGCCCGTGGGACGCGGCAACGGGCTTAGGCCGTCGCCGCTCCGCCCCATCAGGCGTTGCTCAACCGGTCAGCCGCCCGCCATGATGCGGGCCTTTTGCGCCTGGAATTCGGCCTCGGTGAGGACCCCTGCCGACTTGAGCTCGCCTAGCTGCTGAAGTTGGTCAAGCATGTCGTTTTGGCTGGACGGCACGGGCTCCGCCGCGGCCGGTGGAGGCGGCGGTGCGGCGTATTCCTGCGCCGGCTGCTCTTGGGCGGCCCAGCGGTTTGCCTGCCGGCGCGACACACGATTCGACACGGCCGTTGCCGTGCCGGCAACCACGGCAGTGCGCGCCATTCCACCAATCAGTCCCACAGCTTCAGCCTTTCTCTTCGTATCTTGTCGAGTTAGCGCCGACGTCGGCGGATTCCATCGCATCGAGCGCGGCCAGCACGTCGTCGGCCGGGATGCGCCCGCTGGCGATCACCTCGGCGCCTTTCCGCCGCATGGCCGAGACGAACGGGCCGGCCCACGTGTTCTCGTACACGATCAGCCCCACTGCGTTGCCCGGCTCGATGAGTTCGACGGCCTGACGTAGATCGTCGTCATCGAGAAGGCCGGATTCGGCACCCTCGAAGACGGCCAAATCGAGCACTCCGTCACCATCCAGATCCGCAATGGCTGCCGCGGTAAAGGTCCCGTCCGGCTCGCGCTTGACGAATCTCAGGTCGAGGACTCGAATGATCCCTCGATCCACCAGGTCGACCAGAATGCCGAGACCCTCTCCGGTCAGTTTCGCTTGTGGAAATTCAAGCGCCAGGTAATCGATTGGTCCTACATCCTGTTGGGTCATGCTCCACCTCCCGTTGCCGCGGCCACACGCCGTAAGACGTACGCTCTCATGTCTCGCCTGCGATGCTGCCATCGGCAGGATCCTGTCGGCTTCACCCCTCAAGGGTGATTCCACTCCGACGTTGATCATGCGACCGTCGTTTCGAGCCCCCGCCGAGATAGCTGCTTCAGGAGCCCGCCAGCAGGACGGCGCGCGACGATGGCATCCGACGAACGGAGCCGCCGGTTCCGAACCAGGCCAGGCCGACTTGCGTACTGTGCACTGAGAGTTGAGGTCGCCATCTCGCGACGGGCAAGCGTAGAAAGGTGGCGGAGAGATGAATGTCGATCAACAGGACGAGAGTCTGCAAGAGCGCCTCGCCCGGCTTGAGGCGGAAAACGCGGCGCTGCGTGCGCGGGTGGAAAGCCCGCCACCGGTCGCGCCCAGTGCAAAGGCTGAGAAGCACCGGGTCCGGGGTCGATGGTGGACCGTCCTTGCTGTTGTGCTCGTCTTACTCGGCTGTCTGCTCGCCCCGCTGGCCGTCATCGGAGGCTGGGGGAAGTCAATCCTCACCGACACCGACGCATTCGTGGCCACGTATGCACCGCTCGCGCGCGACCCCGCGGTCCAGAGCTACATCGTGGATGAAGCGGCGACGGCGATCAACGCCGAGCTCGACGTCGAACAACTCACTTCAGACGTCATCGATGGGATCAAGTCACTAGGCGTCAGGCCACGAGCGAGCGCCGCGCTCGACGCGTTGAAGGCACCCGCAACGCAGGGCATCCAGGACCTGATCCGAGACGGCATCAGCGCGTTCGTCGCTTCTGAGGCCTTTGTCCAAACCTGGGAGCGCGCGCTGCGGATCAGCCACACCCAGCTGCTGGCGACGCTGCGCAACGATCCCAATGCCTTGCTCGCCGCTTCGAGCGACGGCTCCATTGGCATTCAATTGGGACCGATCGTGGAAGATGTCAAGGCAGCCCTGCTCGCTCGCGGTATCAACCTCGCGTCCCGCATACCGGCAATCGACCGAACCATAGCTATCGCCCAGTCGGACCAGATCCCGACGGTCCAGGCGGCATATCGTGCGATCATCGCGGTCGGCCCCTGGCTGCCATGGGTTGCGCTGATTCTTCTCGCTGCGGGCGTCTTGGTGGCGCGTCGACGCAGCGTCGCGCTGGTCTGGACAGCGATTGGTCTGAGCCTGTCGATGCTTGTGCTTCTTCTCGCGTTCGCGAGCGGACGGGCCGTGCTGCTGACGGCGGTGCCGGCGGCATTAGTTCCGGGCAACGTCACGACACTGCTCTACGACACGGCAACGGCCGCAATGAAGGACACGGCCCTCTCCGTCCTGGTCCTGGGTGCTGCGATCGCCCTTGTGGGCTGGTTGGCCGGCCCGTTCCGAGCGCCGAGCAAGCTGCGAGGTTTCTACAACGACGGCATCGCCGGTGTGCGGCGCAACGCCGAGCAGCACGGCGTGACGACCGGCCGGGTGGGCGCCTGGGCGTACGCGCAGCGCCGGGTGCTGCACGTCATCATTGCCCTCGGCGCGACCCTCGCCCTTATCCTGCTTCGGCCGCTTTCCGGAGCGGCGATCATGTGGACGCTAGTCATCACCGTGCTAGCGCTTCTCGTCCTGTCGTTTGTCGAGCGCCCGCAAGTAGACGCTGCATCGGAGCGGCTGGGCGAACCGCTCCCAGCCGGGGGATGAACTGACGACCACCGCACCGGCGGCCACGAGGAGAATGGGTGGTGTCATGGTATGGCTGCGGTGGCGACGGCTGGCGTGCCCCGCTTCCACCTCATAGCTGCCCCGAGCACTTCCTCCCCTTTCATCTGGACCAAGACCGCCGACCATCTTCGGGGACGTGCGGGCGACAAGCTTGGCTTTGTGCGGAGAGACGGACCCCCGTACCTGCCTCGGTACGCCTCGTCCGCGGCTTTGTGCGGAGAGACGCACCCCGTACCCGCCTTAAGACGCCACATCCGCGGCTTTGTGCGGAAAGCCGCACACCCCCGACAAGATCGCCGTGACGGGAACTCGCTAACGGCCCACTAGTCGGGATTTCGAGCAGATTAACTCGCGCTGTCTGTTACGCCCTCTCGGCCGCCAGGACCCTCTTGCTGCGGGACATCTTGGGCAGTGGCCGTCCGGATCTTGCCCGGCAGCAGCACCGCGGCAACTAGCCCAATCACACCAACCACAGCAAGAGCGGTCATCGAAAGTGCATACGCGCGGCCCGGCGTTGCGGTGATGCCGGCAACAAGGATGGTGCCGGCGACGGCGGTGCCGAGAGAGGAACCGAGATTGGACACACTTCGCGAGAGGCCTGATATTTCGCCTTGCTGACTTTCCGCGAAGCTGGACTGCACGAGGTTGACCGACGGCGTGAGCATCGCGCCGAGCCCGAGTCCGATGAGGAGCAGGCCGGGCGCGAACGCCCAGGCTGTCGGAGAACCGCTCACTAACAAGAGCAGGACGCCAATCCCTGCCATGGTGAGAACGAACCCGGCAACGATGAGCGTCCGCTGTGCATACCGCTTCGCGAGCCGCTCGGCGGCAAGTGAGGAGGCAAGCAATCCGACCGTTGCAGCGGTGAAGATGACGCCGGTCTCGATGGCGTTGTAGCCGCGAATGACCTGCAGATAGGCGGATACCACAAACGAGGTACCCATGAGCATCAACCATTGGGTGTTTTGGGTCACCAGGCCGAAATTTGAG
>DATFOP010000014.1:0-2333 GCA_035265505.1 Propionibacteriaceae bacterium
GCGTACAGCTCGCGCAATGGCACCGTCAGCACACCGGTCACGACATCGGTCAACGGATCGGAGCCGATGGACACAGAAAGTGTTGCCACGCCTGCAACGGTGGGGAAGTCAGGCATACAAACGTCGAATACGCCGTGACGGGAGGGCAACGAATGGCCGAAAAGTCGCGCGGCACCAGCCACCGGGATGCGGTTGAACGGGTCCGCGAAGCGCAGGGTTTCGCGATGAACTTGCCGGTTGTCGGCCGCGTGCGCATTCCGCGGCCAGAGCAAGTGGCCTATTTCGGCGCGCTCGGCGTGCTGGCCGCGGTGGAGATCATCGACTGGCCGATCGCGCTGGCAATCGCCGCGGGACATGTGCTGGTGACCAACCAGCACAACCGGGTGGCACAGGAGGTAGGCGAGGCGCTGGAAGAGGTGTGAACGCCGGGCGGTGGTGGACACCTTGCTCGAAATATCGCCCGCGATATGCTGCAGCCGGCCCGAGACGCTTAGGGGAGTTCGCGTATGGAGACCTTCTGGCGGTACGTCCGTATCCAGCTGATGATGCTCGTGTTCGGAATCGTCGGGCCCATCTTCCTGGTTCTTTTCTTTACGACGCAACCAGATCCGTCGATGAAGTGGGCCTACTGGGCGGGGTTGTTCATCACCGCAGCCGACCTGCTCATCGCCTTGGCGCTCACCAACGCCGGCAACGCAAAAAAGGCGCCGTCTTTGGCGCCGAGCGGCTAGCGAACCTTGGCGGCTAGAACTTTGAGAAGTGTCTTGAGTTTTCAGGCTGCGTTTGGCAGGAGACGAGCCCGGGTGATGGTTTCTGTCGTGTGAATGTCTATGGTGTGCAACGCATTTCGAAGTGGGAGTGGTGCGGGTGGCTGGTCGGCAGCGAGCAGTGGTCGTAGCAGCCGGTCATGGACTTTGGTGTAGAAGATCGCGAAGCGCAGTCCATCGCCGGTGAGCCGGTAGCGGTTCTTGCCGGGGATGCGTGTGATGAGGCTGTTGGTGCGCAACCGGGCCAGGTCGTAGCTGGCCTGGTTCATCGAGTAGGTGGTAGCGCCGAGCAGTCCGGGCATCAAGGCGCGCAGGCTCTTGTTAGTGATGCCGGTGACGGCGAGCACGTTGTTGCATAAGGCGCCGGCCAGGGCCTGGACCCGAGGGTCGCCGAACCGTAAGGCCGGGGCCCTCCTGCCATCCTCGGTGAGGGTGGGCTGTGCGATCCGCTCAAAGGCTGGACTCGCAAGGACGCAGCCCTGACCGACACGTTCAGTATCGAGCAGGGTGGTGTTGATGGCACGAGCCTTTGACTGCAGCTCGTCGAGGTGGGCCAGCCGGCGCCGGCAGCCCAGGTCGTCGGGCGAATTGATGACGGTTTCGATACGCAGTGCCCGGCCGTCTTTGAGGTATTGCTTGATCATCGAGTGTCGGTAGAAAGCGTTGATGCGGATCTCGGTGCCGTAGGTGGCGATCTTGGTCTTGAACTCCCCAGCTGCTTTGGCGCCGCGGCGTTGGCCGCGTTTGAAGATCAGCTCGATCAGTTCCGGGCGGCCGATGTCGAGGTTGTCGGCGATCAGGGCCTCGAAGAACACCCGTGCCCGCCGGGGTGCGTCGAACACCAGGGTGCGCGAGGTCTCGACTTGGCGCATCGACAGCTCCCACCAGTAGCCAGCGGCGCGGTCGTGCTCGGTCAGCGGCAGCGGCAGGATCGACCACCAGCGTTCGGCGAACACCTGGATCGCACCGGGGCCCAGCCGGTCGCAGATCGCTTGTAACGTGGCCGGTTCAGCGCAGGTGGCGAATCCGTTGGATAGCTCGGTGAACTCGATGCCAGCCTTGGTTGCCTGACGTTTGGCCCACTCATGCCCGTTGACCCAGATCTTCATCGGATACGGGAAATAGGCGCAGACCTTGACGAATGCCGGCCCGAAATCGTGGTCCCAGACGTAGAAGTAGTAACAGGTCACCCGCCGCTGGGCCACCGCGAAGGAGAACCACACCCCGGTTGTCTGCCCGCTGCGTTTGGTTGCGGTGCACACCGGCGCGAACTCCTGGGCCACCCCGATCGCGGCAACACCGGACCGTCCGGTCGCCGCTTGCCGGGCCAGGTAAGGCCGCATCCGATCGATCTTGCGGTCGGTCTTGTTGAAGCGCACCACCGGGATGTGGTTGTCCTCGGCGAACGAGGCCACCGCGCGACGAAACGCGGTGCCGATCTTCTCGAAGATGGCAGGCGACGGAATCTCAAAACCCAGGTGCGCGGTCAGAAACGAGACCACCGCCCCACCCGTCTGCAGACTCGGCACATACCCATTGAGGTAGATGCGATCCAGACACTCAATA
>DATFOP010000015.1:0-3333 GCA_035265505.1 Propionibacteriaceae bacterium
CGCAAGCCAGTGTTCTGCTCGACGGTCTGGACAAGTAGCTCCGGGCCGCCGAATGAGTACGCGGCGTTGATCCTGTTCTGGCCGTGATCTGGGATTGGCACGTATGAGTCTCGAGGCAGCGAGATCAGCGCCGGTTTTCCAGTCGGCGGCACGTGGACGATCATGATCGTGTCGGTGCGCTTGCCGGCGGTGCTCCCGGTGCCGAGTTTCTTCTGTTCCGCCTTGCTCAGTCCTTCGCGGGAATCGGAGCCGACCAGCAGGAAGGTTCGGCCAGGCTGGTCGGCGATCCGTTCGCCGGCCGGCACGTCATCGACACGCTTGACCTGGCTCCACGCATAGACCGGAATCGCGATGAGGCCGATGATGAAGACGAGCAGCGCAACTCCCAACACGGTGAAGAACGTTCGAACCCTCGACCGGCGCTTCCGCGGCCTGGCCGGCGGCATGGCAGTCGGTCCCCGGCCAGGAGCTCCCGGCACTCGCGATCCGCCTCCTGGGCCCGGGCGGAGGTAGGGCTCGCCGCCCGAGTTCCTGCCGTATCCAGGCATAGCTGGGTTGCGACTCGGCGCTGACCCATAGGACGGGGGCGGCGGGGTTGCTGTTGGTGAAGGGTTGCCAGAGGGTGGTGCACTTCGCGGCGACGCCGGCATCACCTTGGTGGGTTCCGGTGCGTAGGGACCGGGCTGCTGCGTCCGGTCACGGCCGTAGAGCCAGTCCAGGTCGTCGTCGCGGCTGGGTGGCATGGCTACGAGGGTACGCGAATCTGGGGCGCCCAGCCCGGCGTGGCACGGCGCGGCCTGGGCCTCGGGCCGGAGATACTGACACCGATCTCTGCTCAGAACTTCCCCCTCAGCAGACCTGAAAGGCCCCAGGTGTCTGTCCGCACCACCGAAGCCGTGCGCAATCCCGACCCCTCCTCGCATACGGCGCAGCAGCGCAGTTCGCGCATCAAGCTCCGCCGAGCAGTGACCTTCATGGGGATGACGCTGCTTCTTCCGGGCTCCGCGCAGATGGCCGCCGGCAACAAGCGAGTTGGCCGATTGGCGCTTCGAATATGGTCTGGGCTGATTGCTGTGGTGATCACCGTCGGCATCCTCGCCCTGCTGTGGCCCAGCGGCGCGGTGGCGCTTTTTACCTCCGGTGCCATCCTGCGTGGAATTCAGGTCGGATTGGTCCTCGCCGGCCTCGGCTGGGCCCTGCTGCTGGTCGACGCCTGGCGCATCTCCCGACCACCTGATCTCGCTCGTCAGCATCGGATCTATATCACGGTGGTGAACCTCGTCCTGATCATGGCCGTGATCAGCGGACTCGTCGCCTCGGCGTCCATGTTCTCGGCTCAGCGCAACCTAGTGACCGCCGTCTTCACCGGTGGCGGCGACACGACGGCCAAGGCGGGCCGCTACAACATCTTGCTGATGGGCGGCGATGCCGGTAAGAACCGCGTCGGCCTTCGGCCGGACAGCATGACCGTGGCCAGTGTCGACGCAGAGACGGGCCGAACGGTGCTGATCAGTCTGCCGCGCAATCTGGAGCGAGTGCCATTTCCTTCAGGGTCGCCGATGCACAAGGCCTACCCCCGGGGGTACTACTGCTCGGATCGCTCCTGCATGCTCAACGCGGTCTACACCTATGCGATGGCGCACCCGGAGCTGTATCCCGGCGTGCAGAATCCAGGCGCCGAGGCTACGAAGGAAGCAATCGAGGGCGTCACCGGGCTACCGATCAACTACTGGGTCCTCCTGGACATGAAGGGCTTCGAGTCCCTGGTCAATGCGGTCGGCGGCATCACCATGGACGTCTACCGGCGGGTGCCGATCGGTGGCGGCTCGACGCCGGTCTCGGGCTACGTTGAGGCGGGCAAAAACCGCCACCTCAACGGTCGTGAAGCACTGTGGTTCGCCCGCTCCCGGGTTGATTCGTCCGACTACGACCGCATGGTCCGGCAGAAATGCGTCATGAACGCCATGCTGAATGAGCTCGATCCGCTGACCGTGCTCACGAAATTCAACAGGATCGCGTCCGCCGGTCAGGAGATCATGGCAACCGACATTCCGACCTCAGACCTCTCGACCATGGCCCGTCTTGCCTTGGCTGCGAAGCAGCTCCCGGTGTCCAGTGTCGCCTTCATGCCACCACTCATCGAGCCCGCCAACCCAGACTTCGGCGTCGTCCGCGCGACCGTGGCCGCGAAGATTGAGCGGGCCGAAGCCGCAGATCAGAAAGCGGTCCAGCCGACGGAGACGACCAAACCGTCGGCCGCCGCCCAGCCGACTGCCGCCACCCAGCCGTCAGCCGCCGCCCAGCCGACTGCCGGGAGTGCGGCGACGCCACAGCGGACAAAGCCGAAGCAGCCCGAGGCGTCAGGAGTCCAGACCCGAGGACCTGTGGCAAATGATTTGAACCAGATCTGCACCGCTTGATCGGGCTGCTCCTGGCAGTATGTCGAGGGTGGCCGCTGCCCAAGACATAATGATCTCGACGTGGCCCGGTGTCACCGTGGTCATGCCGGTACTGAACGAAGAACGCCATCTGACTACCGCCGTCGGCAAGGTATTGAGCCAGGATTACCCGGGCGAGCTGGAAGTGATCTTGGCGGTGGGACCGAGCCGGGACCGTACCCGCGAGATCGCCGACGAACTAGCCGCGGGCGACCCTCGTATCCGGGTGGTCGAGAATCCGGCCGGGAAGACTCCGCATGCCCTGAATCTTGGCGTCGCCGCGGCACGCCACGACATCATCGTCCGCGTCGACGGACATGGTGAGTTGACGGACGGCTACATCCAGAGGGCGGTGGAACTGCTCGGCGAAACCGGCGCCGCCAACGTCGGCGGCGTCATGGACGCGCGGGGCAACACGCCTTTCGAGCAGGCGGTCGCAACGGCCTACACCACCAAGCTGGGCCTTGGCGGCGGCGCCTTTCATCTTGCGGCCTCGCCGGCGGGGGAGGCTGAGACTGTTTTCCTCGGCGTCTTTCAGAAAAAGGCACTGCAGGCCGTCGGCGGGTTCGACGAGACGCTGCACCGCGCTCAGGATTGGGAGCTCAATTACCGGCTCCGCAGTTGTGGTCACAAGATCTGGTTCTCACCCGACCTGAGGGTCACCTACCGACCGCGGTCCAGCCTTCGGGCGCTCGTGGCTCAGATGTACCAGACCGGGAAGTGGCGGCGAGAACTGCTCCGCCGCCACCCGAGGACCGTCAGTGCCCGATATCTCGCGCCGCCAGTAGCCGTTCTCGGCGTCGGGATCGGGACCAGCACAGGGCTACTCGGCCTGGTGACGTCGTCTCGCGTGCTGCGGGCGGGATTCCTGGCGCCGGCCGGCTATCTGGCCGTT
>DATFOP010000016.1:0-20968 GCA_035265505.1 Propionibacteriaceae bacterium
AGCCAATTCTCGATCTTGGAGCCGACCAGTGAGCCGGTGCCCGCCGAACAACTGCCCGAGGCGGAGATGATCATCTGCCCAGGCCTGGCGGCGAACCGGCAGGGCGATCGGCTCGGCCGTGGCGGTGGCTGGTACGACCGCGCCCTGCGCCACGCTTCTTCCAGCGCGCCTGTTTGGGTGCTGTTGAACGACGACGAAGTGCTGGGAACCATCCCGACCCACTCCTGGGACCGCCGAGTGGATGCGATCTTCACTCCGTCGCAGATGATCATGTGCGAGCCCCGCACCCACTGACTCGCCGAACTCCAACGACAAAGCAGCGCCGGCTGAGTCTTGAGGACCCAACCGGCGCTGTGGCGCTGAAGCGTACGCGCCCGAGTTCCCTCCTGGAAACAGCCTGCGAACGACCCGCCCCTCGTGCCTCACCGCCAAGATCAACAACTGATCGTCGAAACCCAAGCTGTGATCTCGGATCGTCCCAGCTGGTGTTGATCACCGACCCTGGCCGCCGCCAGGGTGACGGGCCGGGCCGACGATCTGACTGACGCGATGCGAAGCGGGGATGTCGTCGCCGCCGCCCGCGGACCGGTGACAGCGAGTCCGTTGGGCCGACCGTTCTCGCGTTGTTCAAGACCATGGCCTCGAGCAACGCCGTGGTCCCCCGTGCAGAGCTGATGAAATGCCTGGCCGAAGCTCCGGATGATCATGCCCTCGAGGTCGCCATGAGCCGCCTTCGCCGGTCGCTCGGCGTCCCTGGCTTGATCACAACCGTGGTCAAGCCGGGCTATCTGCTCAGCTGCTAGGCGACCCGGAACCGTGTGTCGCCTTGCGGTGGTTCCTCGATGACGTCCACCGTTGTCACCTCGGCGCCTCGAGGCCCCCGGTGCGACCAGTCGATCAACGCCTCGACGGCCGCCGGCTCGCCCTCGAAAGCGGCCTCGACTGACCCGTCCGCAGCGTTGCGGACCCAGCCGCTCACGCCACGAGAACGCGCCTCACGCCGACAGGTGTCCCGGAAGAACACGCCCTGCACGTGGCCACGGACCACGACGCGGCGGCGGATGGTGCTCGAGCGGCCACGGTCGCGCGCCATAGCGCTCAACGTCCAACCGGGTTCTTCCGCAGAGTGCGGGGCTCGTCGGCACGGCGGATCAGGACCTGGCCTTCGGCAACCATGACCTCGTACGCAGCCGCGGGCCGGGTGGCCGGACCAGCAACCACCGATCCGTCGAAGGCGAAATGGCTGCCATGCCACGGGCAGACGATGCATCCGTCTTCGAGAGTCCCCTGGTGCAATGGGCCGCCACGGTGGGTGCAGCGATCGGCCAGAGCGACGATCTTGCCTTCGTCGCCTCGAGTCAACACCACCGGTACGCCGTCAAGATCAACAAGCCTCAGCACGCCAGAATCGATTTCCTCCTCGGCAGCCACCGGGCTCCACTTCTCGGTACTGTGCTGGAACGCGGTCGTGTCCACGCCTATGCCGAGCGCATACGCTAGATGGCCACCCAGCCAACCCGAAACCCCGACGGTAGATGCGCCAACCAGCGACCATGCGACGCCGGAGGCGCGATGCCCTCGTCGACGGGCCAGCCAGCTCGCTCCGTACGAGGCGATCGCCGCCCAGTTCAGGATTGCGTGGACGAGCCCTACCCGCCGCTCTCCTTCCGAGGTTGACATCCAGTCATTCGTTCCTGTCGCCGCAGCGGGAGCGGCAGCCAGCACTCCTAGCCCGATCAACTTGCGCGCGGCATCGTGCTCACCTACTAAGTCGAAGACCGCTGCCGACGTCCACGAGCCGATGGGAACGGCGACGAGCAGCGGATGGAGTGGGTGCCCGATCGGGGTGCCGCTGGCGATCGTGGTGACGGTTCTCGGACCGAAGATCTTTTTCGCCACGCTGGCGATCTTGTCCGCCGTCGAGTCCAGCACTCCGGCGCGCTCTATTGCCCCCGCAAACTTATCCAGGCGCTTAGCTAAGCCCATGTTCGATGTCCCTGTCTCTTGATCCGAGGCCACGACGTAGGCCCAGCCTACGAAGTACGTCGTGCCAGCGGGTCACGGATCTCGGTCAACAGGGCAGCGTCCTCCGACAGCGTCGTCTCCTTCGGCCCGGTTTACGCGCGCTTGAGCGCGATGCCGACATCTTGATGATCACCGACTGACGCCACGGGCGGTGCGGCACCGTCCGTGAGGTCCAGCGAGATCGCCAAGGTTTCAGCCTTGATCAGGTCGACATGAGCCCGGATGCCCGCCTGGACGCTTTCGTTGCCGCTGAGGCGCAGGTGGATCCGGTCACTGACCTGGAGGCCGGCGTCGCGACGAGCTTGCTGGACGGCACGGACGACGTCCCTGGCCAACCCCTCGGCGGCCAACTCCTGCGTCACTGTCGTGTCCAAGATCACGAATCCGCCGCCGGGCAGCATCGCTACAGCTCGTTGATCATCCTGATCGGCGTCGGCAACCACCGTCTGCATCATGTACTCCCCCTCACGCAGGGTGATCCCGCCAGACGTGACAGTGCCGTCGGCGTCGATGGACCAGTCGCCGGACTTGCTGGCCTTGATCGCTACTTGGACATCCTTCCCCAGCCGCGGACCGGCGACTCGAGCGTTGACCTGCAACACCTGCCGCACGCCGAAGGCCTCGCTGCCAGCCGCCTCCAGATCGGTCAGCAGCAGCTCCCGAACGTTCAGCTCGTCGCTGATCAAGGCCGCGTAGGGACGCAGCGAGTCGGCGTCATCGGCGACGATCGTCAGGCAGGACAACGGAAGACGAACCCGAAGGTTCTCCGCCTTGCGCAGCGCAGAACCGGTCGAGCAGACTTCTCGCACCCGATCCATGGCCGTCACCAGCTGGGACGCCGGCTGAACCGTCCCCAGCTTGTCCAAGGGGTCAGGGCTCGTCGGCCAGTCAGTGAGGTGGACTGAGCGCCCACCGGTCAAGCCCCGCCAGATCTCCTCGGCCGTCAGCGGGAGCAGCGGCGCCACCGCGCGCGTTGTCGTCTCCAGCACCGTGTAGAGCGTGTCGAATGCCGCGAACGATGCATCGGATTCCCCATCCCAGAACCGGTCGCGCGAGCGCCTGATGTACCAGTTCGACAGCACCTCAAGAAAGGTGCGGGTTGCATCGCAGGCCGCCGCCACGTTCAACGCGTCCAACTCGCGAGTCAGTGAATCCACGAAGTCCGATGTCTTGGCCAAGATGTAGCGGTCAAGTACGTCCTCTGACCCGAAGTTGATCTTGGCGTCGTAGCCCCGCCCGGCACGCGCCACATTGGCGTAGAGCGAGAAGAAGTACCAGGCGTTCCAGAGCGGGATCATCACCTGACGGACGCCGTCTCGGATGCCCTGCTCGGTCACGATGAGGTTGCCGCCGCGCAGGATCGGTGACGACATCAGGAACCACCGCATCGCGTCGGCCCCGTCGCGGTCGAAAACTTCGTTGACGTCGGGATAGTTCTTGAGCGACTTGCTCATCTTCTGACCGTCACTGCCCAGCACGATCCCGTGGCTGATGCAGTTGCTGAACGCCGGCCGGTCGAACAGTGCGGTGGCCAGAATGTGCATGGTGTAGAACCAGCCGCGAGTTTGGCCGATGTACTCGACGATGAAGTCGCCGGGGTAATGGTGCTCGAACCAGTCGGCGTTCTCGAATGGGTAGTGCACCTGCGCGTACGGCATGGACCCGGAGTCGAACCACACGTCGAGAATGTCTTCCACGCGACGCATCGTCGCCTGGCCGGTCGGGTCGTCGGGATTCGGCCGGGTCAGTTGATCGATGTACGGCCGGTGCAGGTCAGGCACCTCGACCCCGAAGTCGGACTGCAACTCGGCGATCGAGCCGTACACGTCGATCCGTGGATAAGCCGGATCATCAGACTTCCAGATCGGGATCGGCGTACCCCAGAACCGGTTTCGGCTGATCGACCAGTCACGGGCATTGGACAGCCACTTCCCGAACTGCCCATCCTTGACATGATCGGGCACCCAGGTGATCTCCTGGTTCAGTTCACCCATCCGCTCCTTGAATTTGGTGACCTCGACGAACCAACTGGACACCGCCCGGTAGATGAGCGGGTTCTTGCAACGCCAGCAGTGCGGATACGGGTGGTCGTACGTTTCGTGGCGAAGCAACATTGTGCCCGGCGTGACCGATCCGGCCGACGCACCGCGCGTGGCGGCCTTGAGATCGTCGATGATCAACAAGTTGGCGTCGAAGACGTGCATACCTTCGTAGTCGTGCACCTCGGCGGTGAACTTTCCGCCAGCGTCTACCGGCACGACGGCGACGATTCCGGCGGCATCACCGATGATCTTGTCGTCCTCGCCGAATGCCGGCGCCATGTGGACGATGCCGGTGCCTTCGTCGGTGGTGACGAAGTCCCCGGCCAAGACTTGATGAGCGTTGGTGTGACCCAGGAAGTAGGAGAACGGCGGTACATAGTGCCGGCCCAGCAGCTCGGAACCCTTGTGCCGGGAGATGACCCGCTCGGTCGCGTCCTCCCCCAACTCGCGGGCATAGGCGGCAAGCCGGGATTCGGCCAGCAGGTAGCGCTCGCCGGACTGCTCGACAACGACGTAATCGACGTCAGGATTCACCGCCAGGGCCAGATTGCTCGGCAGTGTCCAGGGGGTCGTCGTCCAGATCAGCGCCAGTTCGCCGGTTTCCAGACGCAGGCCGACGGTCACCGCAGGATCCTGGCGGTTCTGGTAGACCTCCTCGTCCATCCGGAGTTCGTGCGACGACAGGGGTGTCTCGTCGCTCCAGCAGTAGGGCAGGACCCGCATACCTTCGTAGACCAGGCCCTTGTCGTACAACGATTTGAACGCCCAAAGAACCGACTCCATGTAGTCCGGCTCCAGAGTCTTGTAGTCATGATCGAAATCGACCCAGCGAGCCTGGCGAGTGACGTAGTCCTGCCAATCCTGGGTGTAGCGCAGCACGGACTCCCGACAGGCTTGGTTGAACCTCTCGATCCCGAGGTCGAGGATTTCGTTCTTGGTCTTCAGCCCCAGCTGGGACATGGTCTCCAGCTCGGCCGGTAGACCATGACAGTCCCAGCCGAACCTCCGCTCGACTCGACGTCCCCGCATCGTCTGATACCGCGGCACGATGTCCTTGACGTAGCCGGTGAGCAGATGCCCGTAGTGCGGCAGACCGTTAGCGAAGGGCGGGCCGTCGTAGAACACGTACTCGTTGGAGCCGTTCTCGCCCGCCGGGTTGCGTGCCACAGACGCCTGAAAGGTGTCGTCGGCCTTCCAGTACGCCAACACCCGCTGCTCGATCTCGGGAAACTTGGAGGTCGCCGGCACGGTCCCTGAGCGCTCTGCTTCGACGGACTCAGGGCTCGAAGCACCAGGCTCCGCGGAGGTGCGTTGCGCTTGTCGAAGGGTCGGAGCGTCAACAGGCTCAGCCGCCGTCGTGGCCTTTGGGTAGATCGTCACGGTCCTCTCGTCTCTCGTCCAAACTCATGTGTACGAGGACGATGTCTTCACCGCGGTACCACCTCGCTTGCCGAGCGACAGATGATCATCTTTCGCGCCGACCGCTCATTCGCGGGCGATGACGGGCCCACCCGCCCGGTTCTACTGAAGAACCCGCATGGAGCGGTCGCTCTCGTTCTTCCGGAGGCTCACCGGTGATGGCCGGGTCATAGCCGATGGGGCCCAGTCTATCGTGACCCACTGGCTCACGCGTCGCTATATACGCCGTCAGGCACTCGCCGCAACGAGTGCCTGACGCGTAATTCCGCCGGACGCCTAGCGGTCCATCCGCCCCTCGGCGGAGCCACCACGAAGGCGGTCTTGATCGGTGTCCAGGACGTCGGTGCCGTCGTCTCTAATCGTGGTGTCGCCGGCGAGGTCATCGACTCCGGACGTTGTGGTGCCGGTCGTGTTGTCGTAGCCGAGCCCAGCGGTGGTCGCTCCGCTGGTGTCGTCGTAGGTCGATGGCGTGGTCATCGTGTCCGTCGTCTGGTCGTAGCCGACGCCCACACCCGTTCCCGCTGGAACGTCGTCATAGCCCACCCCCGAGCTCGTGCCTCCGAGCTGATCGACGTCGGCTGACGTGTCGACCGCGATGGTGTCCTCGGTAACCGACTCGTCCTCCTTGCCCCCGGCCTTCTTGGCGGCCACGGCTGCGCCGGCGGCGGCCGCAGCAGCCCCCACTCCGGCGGCAACGGCCTTGCCTGAGACGCCGGCCTTGCCGCTGTCGCCGCGGGACTGCGCGGCGTCTTCGACGCCGGGAGTGCCGGCTTGCGCACCTTCGTTGACCGACCCGCGCCAGGCACCGGTGGCATAGCCCTCGGACTCGATGAAGGCCTTGAACCTTTCGAGGTCTCGCTCGGCCTGATTCTCGACAATGTTGAGCTTGTCACCCACCTTCTCAACCAGGCCCTCAGGCTCGTACTCCAATGACAGGTGCACGGAAGTCTGGCCACCACCGGCATCGCTGAACGTGACGGCGCCAGCGTTGGTGGCTCCTTCCGTCGCCGCCCAGGCAACTTTCCGATCGGGTATCTGCTCGACGATTCGTGCCTGCCACTGGCGGCGAACACCGGCGATTTCCGCGACCCACTCGAGCCGATCATCACTCAGCTGAGTCACGCTCTTCACCCCGCCCATAAATTGGGGAAAGTCCTCGAACTGCGTCCACTGGTTGTATGCCGTGCTGATCGGCACGTTCACCAGGATCGTCTTTTCCACCGTCGTGGTCATGGGTCTCCTCCGCTTCGAGATCGACTAGTGAGGCAGCCAGTCTGCCTTATCGGGACATACCCATAGCGGCGGCCTGCAGACAGTTGCGGTTGCAGATCATCCTCCAGGCGTCAGGCGTAGCCGATCGACGGTACGGGCATCCACGGCGGACGGCGAAGAGACGAAGGGCAGCATCCTGCCCGCCGCCCACAGCGAGGTTTGATCGTCGTAGTTCCGGGCGAAGGCATGCCCTGAGACGCCGCTCTGGTTGACCCATCGCGAGGCATCGAGATCACCAAGATCGATAAGCATGCGCATCGTTGGCCCGCTGGTCACGTGGTAACCCTCACGGTCATCGAATGCCATGGCGTTCACCACGGCCGGCCCGCCGCTGACCCCGTAGTCTCCCCGGTTGAAGAGTCGCTCGACCACGGCGATGTCGCTTTCCCCCAGCGTCGAGTTGCGCAAGGTGGCGCGATGCAGCTTGCCCCATTCCCACTCGTCGGTGTCGCGGGCGATCAACGAGGTGATCTCCTTCCGGCCCTGCGTCATCGCGGCCAACAAGATGTCGTCACGAGTCTCCACCCGATCCTGCGTCGCCAGGTCGTCCCACCAGTGGCTCCGCGGCGATTTCAGCAGCGAAGACACGACGGCGTACCAGCGATCGCCGCCGGCCGGCCACAGTTCCTCAGGCATCTCGTCACGGAAGGTGAGCTTGAGGATGTTGTGGAAGACCACATAGAAGTACGCCGCTGCTGGCGATGAAGGCTCTGCGGAGTAGTCCCAGCCGACCAGCATCTGCTGCCCCTCACGCACCCACGAGTCATCAACCCTGATCCTCAACAGGGTCGGAACCACCTCGGCCGCCACCCTGATGGTGTCGTCGTAGAAAAGCTGTTCGGCGCTGTCGGCCGTCAGTGGCGGCGATATCTCAAGCCGATCGATCAACTCTTGGCTGCGCCAGCCGTAGGAGAAGTCCGAGCCCAGCCGATAGGGGTACTGACGTCCAATAATCTGCTGATTCGCCGCCACGATGAAGTCGCTGGGCGGGTTGTAGTCGTAGGGCAACTGGGCGAATGGGATGCGGCCTTTCCAGTCGTAGCGGTCATCCCAGCCGGGTGAGGGCATCCGCCCGTCGCCCTGTCCGCGCAACGGCGCATCGCCCGGCAACTGATAGCCGATATTGCCCTCCACATCGGCGTACATCAAGTTTTGTGACGGGGCCGACAGCAGTTTGGCGGCGGCCCGGAACTCGGTGAAGTTGCCGGCGGTGTTGACCTTCATCAACGCATCCATGGACCGGCCAGGAGTGAGCGCCACCCAGCTCAACGCCACCGCGTAGGGAGCTTTGCCAGGTGCGGCGGTGGTGGTGCCGAC
Source organism: Propionibacteriaceae bacterium (assembly GCA_035265505.1). Taxonomy (GTDB): domain Bacteria; phylum Actinomycetota; class Actinomycetes; order Propionibacteriales; family Propionibacteriaceae; genus Microlunatus. The sequence continues at coordinate 8,076 of DATFOP010000016.1, forward strand.
TGACTGCAGCGACATGCTGACATCTGACAGCAACGGCCCATGGCGGGACGTCCGGATCCGCAGTGATCGCGGTTGCGCCTCGCCGAGGACCGAGATCAGCTCCGTGCGGATTTCCAGCGGCGCGTACGAGTCGCCACGTCGGACCAGGTCGCCGTTGACCTCCTCGAGGTAGAGATCTTGAACGTCCAGATTGCTCGTGGTCAGACCCCAGGCAATCCGGGTGTTCTTGCCGATCACCACCCCAGGCACTGACGCCAGGCTGAAGCCGGACACGTCGAACGGGCACGCCTTGGTCAAGCTTCGGCAATGCAGTCCCACTTGCGCGAAGGTCGACGGGATCGAGGTCGCCAGGTGCGGATCGTTTCCCAGCATTGCCTTGCCGGACGCGGTGCGCGCACCCGACACCGCCCAGGAGTTCGACCCAATCTGTCCCAGCGAGTGCGAGCCGAGAACCTGCGGAATGGCCTGCTCGATCTTGGTCAGGTCGGACAGGGTCGGGCTCGCCCGCCGCAGTTGACCAGCGCTGAGGCCGATCGGGGCGGAGCGGGCCGATATCCGTTCCGCCGTCGGGTCGAATGCGTCACCATCGATGGTCCCGCGGCTGACGATGGGCTCGAAATCCTGGAAGGGATACCGCGGGTAGAGCTCGCTCGTCCGCCGCGCGCCCACCTTTGCGGTCATGATCGCCAGCTGGCTTTCCTGATCGAGATTGGAGCCTAGATTCCAGGCCATCACCTTCAACCACGACACCGAATCTGCGGCCCGCCACTCCTCGGGCTGGTAGTCCAATCCTTGTACGCCCAGCACGCTGTATTCCAGCGACAGGTCGGCGGCAGGCTTGCCGCGAATGTAGGCGTTCACGCCGGAGGCGTACGCGTCGAGGTACCGTCGGGTGCTCGCTGACAGGAGCGCGAGTTCCTCCTCGGCGACGCGGCGCCAGCCGAGGGTGCGGATGTAGGAATCGGCCTCGACCTGGCTGGGGCCGTAGAGCTCGGAGAGCCGGCCAGCAGCCAGATGTCGCCGGTAGTCCATCTCGTAGAAGCGATCCGATGCCTGGATGTAGCCCTGAGCCAGGAACAGGTCCTCCGGGTTGTCGGCATAGACGTGCGGCACACCGTATGAGTCGCGCTTGACCTCGACGGTGCCGATCAGGCCGGGCAGCACCAGCTCGCCCGAGTAGTCAGGAAGGGATCGCCGGGCGGTTCCCACCGCCAGGCTGGAAAGCGCACCGAGCGCCATGATCACGACCAAGGCGGTGAAGATCACCCACCGAGGGACGCGAAGCACCGTCCCAGAGTAGGCGACCAGCCAGTCCAAACATTCAGACTCGCGACTTAGCAATCGCTATGCTTGAGTGCTAGTCAGCGCTCCTATCAGAGAGTGAAACGGCATGCCGACCTACCAGTACCGGTGCACCGAATGCGGCGAGGACCTCGAAGCGGTGCAGAAGTTCAGCGATGCTGCACTGACTGAGTGCCCTCGTTGCGGGGGACCACTGCGCAAGCTTTTCAATGCCGTCGGTGTCGTGTTCAAAGGTTCCGGCTTCTATCGCACGGACAGCCGCGCCGCCCCGTCGACCGAGAGCGACGGCGCCAAACCGGAGAAGAAGGCCGCCGACGCTGGCAAGGAGGTCGCCGCCAAAGCCGACGGGAACGGCTCAGCTACGGACAAGGCCGCCACGTCGGCGCCGCCAAAGGCGGCTTCGACCGGCGGTTCCGAGGGCCGCTCTGAGAAGGTCGGCGCCGCCACAGGCTAGATGTCAACAGGGGTCTCGAACTCAACCCTTGTGGCTGTGGACGAAGGGCACGGTTCCGCCGCTCGTCCTTAATGTCTCCGACATGACGAGATTGGTCAACCGGGTGCGCCGCCTTGCCGCTGCGTCGCCGGGCCGATGAAACGCCACGCACCTCGGCGTCGCTTCCTACGCGACCTGCGCCGGGCGGTGTCCTGGCATCGCCGCAAGCTGGCGATTGTGGCCGCAGTAGCCGCGGTCCTCAGTGCCGTTGCGGCAGCGGCTCCCCCAGCTTCACCAACCGTGGACGTCGTACGAGCAACGACAAACCTGGCCTCGGGAGCCATCGTCCGGTCTGGGGATATCACAGTGTCTGCCCTCGTCGAGGAGGCGCTGCCTCGCGGCGCGTTGGTGGACAGCACCGTCGCCCTGGGCCGCCGCGTGATCGGCCCGGTGGCCGAGGGGCAAGTCCTGACCGCTCTTGATCTCTTGGGCACATCATCGGGGATTCGGCCCGGTCACGTGATCTCTCCACTACGTCTTGCCGATCCCGAGGTGGCTAGCCTGCTGCAACCTGGAGCGCTCATCGACGTCATCGCGGCCGACCAAGAGGGTGGCCAGGCAAGCGTGGTGGCCGCCGGGGTGACGGTGTTGACCGTTCCGGCGCCCCCGTTCGAGGAGGCGGCGCGTACGGCTGACAGTGCGCTGGTTCTGGTTGAGGTCGAATCAAAGGCGGGCGTGCTGCTGGCCGCGGCGGCCGCCAACAGCAGGATTACCGCGGTTCTGCATTAGCTCGAGTCGACGCGGAGCGTTGCTACCACGATTCCGGAGGAGGTCGTGACGCTGTTGGCTACCTGCAGCGGGATGTAGGTGTCACCGAAGAGCCTGCTGCCCGAGCCGAGCACGACGGGGATGATGGTCAAGATGTACTCATCGATCAGACCCGCGGCAGCAAGATCACGGACGAGCACACCGCTTCCGAGGACCGCAAGGTCTTTGTCGGACTCCTGTTTGAGTGCGGAAATCTCGTTTATCGCATCGCCCTTGAGCAGGGTGGAGTTCGGATGCGGAAGGGGTTCGGTGAGAGTGCGGGAAGCGACATACTTCGGCGTCTTCTCCAAAATCTCAGTAAACGGATTGGGCTCTGAGGTCGAGAGCCAGTGTCCGACGACATCCTCGTAGGTGCGGCGGCCGAAGAGCAGCGCTCCGGTCTTCGCTTGACCCGCCATCGACGCTTGAGCGGCTTCGGGGTCCTTCTCCAGCGCCTGGGTTGCCCAGCCGCCACGATCGAAGCCGCCCCGAATGTCCTCATCCGGGCGACCCGGCGCCTGCATCACTCCATCCAGGGAGACGTTCTCGACAACAACGAGCTTGCTCATTGGTCCTCCTTGTCTCTGTTCACCAAGGTTCGTCTACATCTTGCCGAGCACTGGCGGCTCAGCCGGCATGGTGCGGCGGAACTTCGCCCAGCAGCCGGCGTTCATCTGGATTAGCGGGACGATCGACGGCAAACCGAGTCCCGTGCTGGGCCAGCCCCAACTCGTGCACCAGTGCTCCCAGGGCTGCCAGGAATTGGGCCGAACCAAGGCCGACCATAAGGTCGGACGGCACTGGAACCGGCCAGGTGCCATTGCCACGTAGTGCCTCCACCGAGGCGCTTAGCTGCTTCTCGGCACTCAGCTTGCGGGCGAGTGCCGGCACATCGGGCTGATCTTGTTGCGACAGGTCAAGCACCCGGCGACCGAGAATGGCGTAGGCCAACGCCTGATGCCAGTGCGCCACGTCGGAACTGGCCACACATCCAGACTCTCACGCCGGCGATACATCGATCGGATAGCTGGGGAATACCTATTTTCGTTGAGCGTTCAACTACCATGACGGATCTCGATATCTCTCCTGCCGATCTCGCCGCGTTCGAAGCCGACTTCGACAAGCCTTTGGCCATCTCCCCGCGGGTTCAAGATTTGCTCTTCCGCGATGCCCGTACCGGCTATGCATTCACCGATGAACCAGTGACCGACGATGAGATACGTGCCATCTACGACCTCATCAAGTGGGCTCCGACCTCGATGAACAGCCAGCCGCTCCGGATAGTCCTGATCCGCACACCGGAGGCACGCGCCCGCCTCCTAGGCCATGTCTCCGAGGGCAACAAGGCCAAGACCGCCTCCGCGCCGCTGGTCGCGGTGCTCGCCGCGGATCTTGACTTCCACGAGGAGCTGCCGAAGATCTTCCCCGTCAATCCCGGCGCCCGGAATGGCTTCGCCAATGAGGAGCGCCGTGAGCGAGCGGCAGTGTTCAACACCTCGCTCCAGATCGGCTATTTCTTGATCGGCATCCGCGCCGCGGGCTTGGTGGCGGGTCCGATGGGCGGGTTCGATGCCGATGGGGTCGCCGCTGAATTTTTTCCGGACGGCCGTCACAAGGCGCTGCTCGTGGTGAACATCGGCCATCCCGCCGACTCGGCGTTCCGCCCACGACTGCCGCGCCTCGACTTCGACGAGGTAGTTGCCACCGTCTGAGGATCGGAACGGGTCAGCTCTCACCACCAAGGACTGATCCGGCCGCCAATGTCTGAGCCGCCCCTCGATCGTCGAGTTGGACCGCACCGACCACGGTGACATCGGCCTCGAAGGTCCAGTCGCCCTCGACGCTCAGCTCGGTTGCGCGTCGCAGCGACGGCACTCCGGAGGGGAACCGCTGATCGAAGGCAGAGATCGTCTTGTAGTAACGCGAATCGAGGTCGACTATCGGCGCCGGGTCGGTGATCTTGGCCAGCCGGCCGTCGGGGCCAACCTCGTAGACGTCCGAGCGCAACAACAGCAAGTCGTTGGTCGTCTTGACCGGCAGGAATCGCTCCCGACCAACCCCGATGGCGGTTGCGCCCTCGAAGACCTCGATGGCGGCACCCATGGCACACTCGATCTGGATCACGGCCGGCGAGGACGGGTCCGCCGGATCGACAGTCTTCTCGTTCTTGATCAGCGGCAGCCCGAGTATCGAGTTTCGCTCCTTCAGGGTCCGGGCCAGCACGTCGAGATCGAACCAGAGATTGTTGGTGTGGAAGTAAGGATGTCGGTGCTCGTCGGTGAAGAAATCCATCTCCTCCTTGGCCGTCTGCGCGGTGTCTCGCAAGATCAATCTCGAGTCAGACTTGCGGATGGCCAAATGCCCACCCTTACGATCGGCCGCGGTGCGCCGGCAGATCTCGGCTGCGTACGGGGCGCCGCTCCCGGCGAACCAACCAGCGATCGTGGCGTTGGGCCCAGCACCCAGGTTGTCGGAGTTGGACACCGAGGCGTAGCGGTAACCCGAACTCAGCAGGCGATCCAGCATGCCCGAGACGTCGAGCGCGGTATAGAGATCACCGTGACCGGGCGGACACCACTCGAGTGTGGGATTGGCCGGCCACTCGACTGGCGTCAGGTCGTCGGCGCGCAGTTTCGGTTCGGAGTTCTGCACGAAGCCGAGGGCAAGATCATCGACGACCAGGTCGGGATAGGCCGTCAACGCGGCAAGCGTGTCGTCGTGCGTCCGGAAGCTGTTCATGAAGATCAACGGCAGCGGAACGCCATACCTTGCCCGCGCGGCGCGCACTTGATCAACGATGATGTCGAGGAAAGACTTCCGGTCCCGTACGGGTAACAGCGACTTGGCCTTGTCCATGCCCATTGAGGTGCCAAGGCCGCCGTTGAGCTTGATCATCACAGTCCGGGCGAGAGCGGTCCTTGCGTCCTCATCACTAATCGACACCGACTCGAGCAGATCCGGATCCTCCAGCGGCGTGATCGATTCCTCTGCAATGAAGCCCGTCACGCCCTCCTCCAGCTGAGCGTAGTAGTGCGTGAAGACGTCAATGGCCTTCTGGTGTACGCCGGCGGCGGCCATCTTGGCTTGAGCGCGGTGCAGCCCGCTTTCACTCATTGATGATCCTTACTTCTTCGCGTTCTTGATCGGCGGGGTCAGCGAGGCGAGCAGGGCCACAGTGGCCTTCTGGATCTCGGTCTGTGCAGCCGCATGCTCGATCGTGCGGGTGCCATCCCCCGGCTGGTCGCCGTAGTCGCCGAAGTCGCTGTGGACAGCGCCAGGAATGACGACGTACTGGGTGTCGGGCGGCAGGTATGCCTTTGAGGCATCGATATCGGCGGTCGTGGCCAGCCCATCCGCAGAACCGGAAATCGAGACGACCTTCAGATCCGTACGGTCGAGCGGTTCAGCGGGATACGCCGCGTAGAGGACCAGCGCGTCGACCTCAGCATGCCCGTCGGCGAACGATGCGGCGGCCGTGCCGCCGAGCGAATGGCCGCCAACCGCCCAGTACGTAATCTCGGGATGCACGTGCATCACCTCCTCGGCCAGAGCCGGCCTGGGCAGTGCAATCCCGAAGGGGGTCTTGATCACGGCCACCACATACCCGGCTTCGGCCAACGGTCGCAAGAGCCCGGCGTATCCCCGCGGGTCCACTCGAGCACCTGGCACGAAGATCAATGCCGTTGTCGGCTCCACTGCCTTGCCTGACTTGTCTTTGCGGACCGACTGCATCTCGAACCAACCGAGCTTGTCGGTGACGACCACGTCGTTCTCCGACCGCATGGCCGCCGCTGCCGTCGGTGTGGCTTTGAAGGGCCGCGCCCATGCCAGGAGGGCGACCAGCGTCACACAGGCAATCAGTGCCGGAATGGCGAGCAACAGCCGCCAGCGGGCCCGTCGCCGGATCTGCTCGTCGGTTCGCCGTGCCGGATGGTCGGGGTCACCTTCGCGATCCTGGCGATCGCCGAGAGCCAAAGAGGCGATTGACCAGGCGATCGCGACGAAGCCGAGCAGACCGCAGAGCATGCCAGCGGCCAGCATGGCCGGATGGCCATTGAGGATGGCTTGCCACCGGGTCCAACCAAGCCACAGCGGTACACCGATCATGGCGACACCGAGCAGCAGCCAGATGATCGCGAGCACGATGCGGCTGCGACTTCCCGGCTGCGCCATGCGGTGAAGTGTAGGGCCGGCTCACCCCGTCGTTGGCGTCCTCCGGCAGCAGAGTCACCCGGTCACATGCGTTGATCCTGCTGAACCAGGCGCCACCCTCGTTGGGGATTCAGCACAATGTCAGCCCAGGCCTCACCCTTTGCGAGAGTCCAGCCACGGCTCCTTGATATCGAGAAATTCGGGCTCGCTCACAGTGAGCGCATCGATTTCCGCCATACCTTCCTGGAGCTCTTGCGGAACTTCTTTTGACTCCCCTTCCCGAGCATCCTGCTCCGACGTGAAGTAGGCGGCCGTCGTCATTTCGCCGCCCTCGTGAACTGCCGTTACCGTTCCCAGCAGATCTGGTCGCAGCCGGGTCCACGCCTGCGGATCTCGACTCATCAGCTCACGGGCCCGGTCTGGATCGCGCACCTTGCCCAGAACGAACTGGACGAAGCCAGCGTCATCAGGATTGCCCGCCAAGTCCTCATCGACGGCAGTGCTGTTCTTGAAGGTCGCTTCGCCGTCGAGAAGCTTCGAGGTCTCGCTCCACCACGCGTCCTGCTCCGGCCGGTCGCTGTTGCGCATCGCCTCTTCTTGGGACGAAAACCGTGCCAAGAGGATGAACCGTCCGTCATCTGTCACGCCGCCGGTGCTGCCGAGCCAACCGATCGAGCCGGGCGCTACGTCACTCAGCCAGCGATCCATCGCCGCCCTCAGGGCGGAGCGATCGGTGACCTTTCCCTGTATCACCTGTGCGAACACCGAACCCCTCTCCTTCTCCGCTGCCGCGCTAGGCGCGCCGCTCGTCCAGGCACATGATGTTGCCCTCGCTGTCTTGGAACCAGGCCATCCGACCCATTCCTGGGATCGAGGCGATGTCACCGTTCCACTCCATGCCGGGCATGTCGTAGTGCTCAAAGCTGACCCCGACCTCGTTGAGACGCTGGACCTCGGCATCAAGATCCGCCACGTCCCACTGGGCGATCGTGTGTTTTCCGGTGCCGGCGAACGAGGTCTCGTAAATCTGGAACCACGATCCGCTGGGCGTGGGGAATGTGATGGCGTACTGATCCTCGGCCGATGGTTTCAGCCCCAATTTGTCGACGTAGAAGGCTCGCGCGCGCTTGAGGTCGCCGGCCGGAACGTTCGCGTGCACCTCGCTGTTGGACAGCATTCGACACCCCTCCCTGATGAAGAACCCGTCTCTCGACGTTACGCTGATCCCCGCTCGGGCGCTAGGTGCCGGGCTGTCCCCAGTCGGCAGCGTTGCCCTGTCGCGTAATCGCGGAGGCGGTGGTCACGGTGCGCGTCGATGACGTTCGCTCGCTGAACATCTTCGATGGCCTTACCGATGATCAACTGGCTCAGCTGGTCAACCTCGGTGCCGAGGTCGCCATCGTGCCGGGCGTCGACCTCTTTCGGGAGGGTGAGCCCGCAGAGTTCTGGTGGCTGCTGATCGCGGGCGCCATTGATCTTCTGCGCCGGGTCGGCCGGGAAGAGACCGTGGTAGCGAGCATGAACGTGCCCGGGCGGTGGGCCGGAGGATTCCACGCTTGGGACGAGCACGGTACGTATCTGGCCACCGGCCGAGGCGTGATCAGCGGTCGCGTGTTACGGGTACCATCCGTAGCGCTCCGCGATTTGACCAACGCGTGGTTTCCCTTCAGCGGCCACCTCATCGAAGGGCTTTACCGCACCGCGCGCTCCATCGAGTCCACAGCGCGGCAACGAGAGTCGCTTGTGGCGCTCGGAACACTGGCGGCCGGCCTGGCTCATGAGATCAACAACCCAGCATCGGCGGCTGGGCGGTCCGTCGACGCCCTCGAGTCGGCGAGTCAGTCGCTCCTATCCGCGATCGGCCTGTTGGCTCGCGTAGAGGTCTCTGCCGAGCAGTTCGCCGCCCTGGACGCGTTGCGCGCTGAAGTCGAGCGTGGAGTTGGCGACCCGGATCCGCTGTTGCGCGCCGATCACGAGGAGGCTCTCTCAGCGTGGCTCAGTGATCATGGCATCGCGCGGCCATGGTCCATCGCCCCGCCGTTAGCGGCCGCTGGCGTTGATGTTGACTGGCTTTCGCGAGCCGAGGCCGTCCTGGGTGGATCGGCACTCGAAGCCGGCTTACAGTGGGTGGCCGGTACGTTGACGCTCACGGTGCAGCTCTCGGACCTGAAACAGTCCACGCGGCGCATCTCCGAATTGGTGGCGGCGGTCAAGTCCTATTCAGTGATGGACCGCGCATCGAAGCAGACCATCAATCTGGCCGATGGCATTGACACCACGCTGCAGATCCTCGGTCACAAGCTGGGCCCCCGCATGAGGGTTGTTCGCGAGTATGGGGCCGACGTGCCACCTATCGAGGCGTACGCCGCCGAGCTGAATCAGGTGTGGACCAACCTGATCGACAACGCGATTGACGCGATGGAGGGGGCCGGCACCCTTCGCCTGACGACTCGAGTCGACGGCAACGGCGTGATCGTGGAGATCATCGATACCGGCCCAGGTATGCCGCCCGAGATCGCGCGTCGGGCGTTCGAAGCGTTCTTCACCACCAAGGAGGTCGGCAAAGGCACCGGGCTAGGCCTGGATATCGCTCGACGCATCGTCGAAGAGCGTCACGGAGGCACAATCAGCATCGACTCGCGATCCGGTGAAACGAGGCTGCGGGTCCGGCTCCCTTTGCGCTTACCGTCCTAGGATGCGCAGCTCGTATCGTCGCAGCGTGACGTTCGCCGTCTCCGCAGATGCCTACAACCGGTTCATGGGTCGGTACTCCGAGCCCCTCGCGGACCAGTTCGCGGACTTCGCCGGCGTGCGAGCCGGCCAGCGGGCCCTCGACGTGGGGTGCGGTCCCGGAGCGCTGACCGCTCGGCTGGTCCAAATCCTCGGTCCGGCCGCGGTGTCGGCTATCGATCCGTCGCCGTCCTTCGTCGACGCGGCTCGTGACCGGTTTCCTGAGGTCGATGTCGAATCAGGAGCTGCCGAGCATCTGCCGTTCTCGAGTAACACCTTCGATGTTGCGCTCGCTCAACTTGTTATCCATTTTATGAGTGACCCAGTGGCGGGGTTGTCCGAGATGGGCCGGGTGACCCGCCCCGGCGGGATTGTGGCCGCTTGCGTGTGGGATCACGCGGGCGGAGGCGGTCCCCTCAGCACGTTCTGGCGAGCCGTCCACGAGCTCGATCCCACAGCCCCAGGCGAGGCGGGACTTGCTGGTGCGCGCGAGGGGCAGCTGGCCCAGATCGCAGAGGCGGCCGGACTCACGAAGATCATCTCGGATTCGCTCTCGATCCGTCTGCGCTTTGCCTCATTCGCGGATTGGTGGGAGCCGTTCACGCTCAGGGTCGGTCCCGCCGGGGACTATGTTGCTTCCCTGTCGGACGACGCACGAGAGGCACTGCGGGCCCGATGCATCGCCTTGCTGGGACCGCCCCCCTTCACCATTGTTGCGGCGGCTTGGTCAGTACGCGGCCACGCGTAAGGCGGCGGCTACGCCAGTGAATCTGCGAATCTGACCGGCGATTCGCGGGTCAGTCGACCAGACGCTCCCGGCGCTCCTCGTCGCGAGTCGGTGGAAGTTGCCGCATGTACCGACGAATGAGCGGACCGGCCATGGCCGAGGTGACCAACGCCACCAGCACGAGAATGGTGAATCCCGCGGTGGTAATGAGTCCGAGGCGCAGACCGGCTGCTGCGACCACGAGCTGGACGGTTCCGCGCGCGTTGAGGGCCGACGATACCGCCATCGAGGCCGGGTGGCCGAGTCCAGCCAGCCGACCACCCCCGTAGGCTCCAAGTGATTTGCTCAAGATGGCCAGCACCACCGCCGCGAACGCCGCAAGGCCCAGCCCGGGATCCCGGAGCGCCGTCAGGTCTGCGGACAACCCGCTGGCGGCGAGGAAGAGGGGCGCCAGCACGCCGAGCACGATCGTCCGCAGCGGCCGCAGCCTCGCCACCGGAACCAGCCGACCGGAGGCGATGATCGCGCCGCACACGAACGCACCGAGTGTCGAGTCAAGCCCGATCCCGTCTGTGAGAACCGCGCCCAAGGTGATGAAAGCTGCCGCGACCAGGCACGACGCCCCGACACCTGTCTCACGCCCGACTCCTGGTCGATCGATGACCCCGACGGAGCGTCGGGCCACGACGGCGATCAGCGCCAGAGCGATGATGGCTGTCAGCGCGAACAGCAGATCTCCGGAGAATGTCGAGAGATCGCTCGAATGTTGGAGATGGATGACAGCCGCGATGATCGAGAGCCCGACCCACACGGTCGCGTCGTCGATGACGGCCACGCTCAGCGACAACTGGCTCAGGTTGCGGTGCAGGACGCCCAGATCGGCGAAGATCTTCACGATGACGGGCACCGCACTCACCGAAAGTGCGAGGCCCGCGAATGCCGCGAAGGACCACACATTTGCGTTGGGCCCGCGGAGCTGTGGATCGGCCAAGTGGGCGAGCACCAAGGTCGAAACCAGCGGCAGGCCCAGAGCTCCGAGACTGATCAGCCAGACGGTCCGGACCCGTGCCCGCACGAACGACAGGTCGATGGTTGCGCCAGCCACGCCAATGAGCAGGACGCCGCAGAACAGCGCAATACCACGAAGGGACTCGATCTGACCCGATGCCGGTGTGAAGAGCCAACTGGTCCCGTTGGCCGCTGCGATGTTGCCCAGAACCGAGGGGCCCAGCACAAGGCCTGCTGCGAGCTCGCCAGTCGTGGCCGGGAGGCCGATCCGCTCCGCCAGACGTCCCAACAAGAAGGCGACAGCCAGCAGGATGCCGAGCTGTAGCAACAGAGTCGTGGGGTCGAGGTTCTGCAAGGAAGCGTCCTAGCCGATCTCGCTGGCGCGGCATGGATGGTCGCCCTCGTCTCGGCGAGCGCCGACCGTCATGGCGGTCACCCTACCGAGGGTTCCTTCGCCAGGCGGGGTTCAGAGGGGCCGCTGCTCAGTTTGATGGTCGGACCAGAGCGTTCGACCGGCGGCCGCTGCGGATTACGGCATTCCCCTGCGAGCGCGACAAGAGCAGAATGACAGCCAACCACCCGTTCTTGGGCAGCACCGGGGTCGTTGACCGGTTCAGGCGGAAACTTTTCGCGGGATCGACGTCGCAGGAGAGGTGGACGGATGACCGCAGGCGCGCGACAGCCGACCGCCGAGGATCACGGACGCCTGCTCCGAGATCACGATGCGGTCGCGGAGCAGCTTGTCGCCGCCGATGCCGTACTCGTCGCTCTGGGTCGGTCGTCCTCCGACGCGGACGCGGACGCTGTGATGACGACGGTGGCGGAGAGCGCGCGGCGACTTTGTCGATGCCAGGGTGTGTCGATCTACCTCCTGCATGGCGAGGAGTTCGAGCTTGCGACGACCGTTGGCGCGCCGCCGGAGTTCCGGATCTATGTGGACGCCCACCCGCTTCGTAGGGATCGGGAAACGATGGCCGGACGCGTCGCCCTGGACCGACGCATCGAGCATGTCAGGGACGTCCTTACCGACCCCGGCTACGGCCGGCAAGACGTTCAAGAGATGAACGGTTCCCGCACGGTGATCGCCGCGCCGCTGATCCTCGACGACGAGGTGGTCGGCGCGATCAGTCTGTGGCGAACCAAAGTGGAGCCGTTCGACGAACGCGCGACGGCGATGCTGCGGACCTTCGCGGCCCAGGCCGCCGCCGTGGTACGAAACCTGCATCTGGTACGCGAACTGGAGGGGCGCCAGAGTGAGCTGGCGCGGAAGGTCGAGCAGTTGCAGGCCCTGAACGAGGTAGGAGAAACCGTCGGCTCGACCCTCGATCTCGACGAGGTGCTGTTCAAGATTATCCTCAACGCGGTGCGGTTCGCGGAGTGCGACGGTGGCTCGATCATGGAGTATGTCGAGGCAGAACGCCGCTTCCTGGCCAGGACGACGTATCCCAGCAGCCCAGAGCTGTTGTCAGGGCTGCGCAAGATCAAGATCGGGCTGGACGAGACCCTCGTCGGCCGGGCCGCAAAGGAAGGGCACCCGATCGGGATCTCCGATATCGCCCTCGTAGACCGGGACGTCCATCTCGAGCTGCTGTACGCCGACGGCTGGCGATCGGTCCTTGCCGTCCCGGTGCTGCGAGACGACCAGATCATCGGCGTCATGGTGGTCCGGCGGAAGACTCCTGGGGACTTCTCCGGCGAAGTTGTGGACTTCATGGAGACGTTCGCCGGCCAGTC
>DATFOP010000017.1:0-3100 GCA_035265505.1 Propionibacteriaceae bacterium
GGCCACAATGCCACGGTGTCAGCAGAAGATCATGGGCACGGTGACCGGCCAAATCATCGGGGCGTCGTCGTCTGCCGCTCTGGACGCGCGATGATATTGCTGATCTGCGGCAGGACCGCAGCAGAAATCTGGTGACCGCCAGGGTGGGCCAGTTCGACGACTTCGGCACCACGGTCGCGGAGCAGGCCGGCCAGCCGTTGGGTCACCGCTGCTGGGATCATCGGGTCCTGCTGACCGTTGGAGATCACCACCACGGTGCCGGTGAGATCGGCCGCGGGCGGTTCGGCGTACGGCACCATGGCCGAGAGCAGCACCGCAGCCCCGAGGAGACCTGGCCGCTGGAGGAGCATGGCCGAGGCGATGTTGGCTCCGTTCGAAAATCCAACGGCGACCAGTGAGCCCTCCTCGATCCCGTACTCGGCGCTGGCCGTTACGACAAACTCGGCAAGGTCGTCGGCTCGACGATGGAGATCGTTTTCGTCAAACACGCCCTCGTCGAGCCGACGGAAGAACCGCGGCATGCCGTTCTCCAGCACTGTCCCGCGTACCGAGAGCACCGCCGCACCAGGCGACAGCTGGTCCCGCAACGGCAACAGGTCGTACTCGGTTCCACCGGTCCCGTGCAACAGCAGCAGCGGCGATCCGGCCGCGGACTTATCCGCCGGCTGGAAGACGTGAGGTCGGTCAAGACCTTTGTCCGCGCTCATGGCACGTCGATGTCGAGTTGGAGCGGCGGCAGAGAAGCCGCGATCTGTTGGCGGTTCGGTTCCAGCCACGGGGGCAACTTGAGGTTGCGTCCCAGCTCGAGCAGCGGCTCGTCGACGGAGAAGCCGGGTGCGTCGGTGGCGATCTCGAACAACACACCGCCTGGTTCGCGGAAGTAGATCGACTTGAAGTACTGGCGATCCAGGATCTGGGTGACCGAGACGCCCCGGGAGATCAGCTCCTGCTGCCACGCTTGCATGGTGGCCAGGTCCGGGGCTCGGAACGCGACGTGGTGGACGGTACCGCCGGCCTGCCAGCCGCGATCACGGATACCGGCGAATACGTCAACCAGGGCGCCCGAGCTGCCGCCGGCCATACCGAACCGTGACCGGTCTCCTTCCTCTTCGGTGAGGCTCATGCCGAGCAGCTCGGTCAACATCGTGGCCGATGGGTCGAGTTGCTGTTCGGACAAGGTGATCGCGTGCAGGCCGCGGACCGCGTGCTCCGCGGGAATGTCGGCGACCCCGTCCCAACCCGAGCGGCGATCAGCTACCGATGCCACCAGATCGATCACCATGCCGTCCGGGTCACGGAAGGTGAGCACCTCTTCCTCATCGCGGGTACGGGGTGCGTCGGCGTCGATGCCGAGCGTCTGGAACCTCTGCTGCCACCACCCCAATGAGGACTCGGGCACGCTGAACGCCGTCGCCGTGGTCATACCGGCGCCTTGACGACCCTGCGGGACGCCGGGCCACGGAAAGAAGGTGAGCAAGCTCGACGGGCTGCCTTGCTCGTCCCCGTAGTAGAGGTGGTAGGTGTCTGGCGCGTCGAAGTTGACCGTCTGCTTCACCAGGCGCAACCCGAGGGCCCGCGTGTAGAAGTCCACGTTGGACTGCGGATCTGTGGCGATCGCTGTCACGTGATGTAGTCCGTGCGGGCTGACTTGAGTCATGGTGCTGCGCTCTCCTTTCGCGTTCCAGCATCCGCCAGGAGTGCCATAACCGATAAACACCGGGTGTTTCGCCACCGACAACCGTCGGTGTCGAGCGCTCCCGGGTCGATTATCGCCGCCTTGGACAGCTCGACATAGCGCCGGCTAGGGCGCTATCACGATTCGGGGTCCGGATCGGCAGGCCGCCTCCCAGGCGCGGTCACAGTCAGTGAGGGTCATCACGCGATGCTCGACCGACGCGGCCCCCCGCTCAGCGAGTGCGAGCACATTCATCAGCGCTTCAGCGCGTTGCTCAGCCGAGATGGCATTGTTCGTGTAGCCGAGGATGCCGATGGTCCGACCACGCAATATGGCGGAGGAGAACTCCGCGACGTCCTGTGCCGCGCCGCCGATGTTGACCAGCCGTCCCCATGTTCCGAGCGCCATTGCTGCCGCCGCGGCCGGTTCGCCGAAGACCGGGTCGATCACCACGTCGGCCGGAGCGCCCACGGCCTCGATGAGTCGAGTTGTCAGGTCGGCGCGAGTCTCGTTGGGGTGCAGCACGACGACCTCGTCCGCGCCAGCGGTGCGTGCCCGCCGAGCGGAGGTCTCCGATCGGCAGACGGCAACGACGCGGGCAGCTTGGAGGTGCCGTGCGACGGCCAGGGCAACCTGACCGACAGCGCCGCTCGCCCCGAGGACGATGACCCGCTCGCCGGGTTGCAGCGCCGCGCGCCAGCTCAGTGACATCCACGCGGCAATTCCTGAGGTGCCCAAGGCGGCGGCGGCCGCATCCTGGACGTTGGCGCTGATCGGTATCAGGTTCGCCAGCGGGACGGTGCAGAGCTCGGCCAGGCTGCCGTCACCCGGCGCCATTCCCGCCGAGGTCGCGAACCAGACGCGGCTACCAGCTGGCAAGTCCGTCGAGCGCAGCACAGTGCCGACGCCCTGCACACCGGGAATATAGGGAAGCGGCTGCTGGCCGAAGTACGACGTCCCGCTCGCGCAGAGGAGGTCGAGCGGCACGATCGGCGCCGCGGTGACCTGGACGAGCGTTTCGCGTGGGCCGGGGTTCGGGTTGGGGCGTTCGGCCAGTTCTGGTGCCGCCCCATATGTGCGCAGGAGGGCTACCCGCATGGCTCAGGTGCTGATGTCGGGGTAGGGAAGGCGAAGGTGTTCCATCGCTCGCGCGTACCCGCGCTGGTACTCCAGCGGACCATGATCACGTTCGAACATTGCGATGAACAAGGTCAAGGTCAGGAACGGGTGCGCGCCCATCTCGAACAGCGCCACGTGATCATGCTCTCGCAGCGCCCGGCGCTCGTCGTCATTGAAGGCGAGCCACGTAGTGCGTTCGTCATCGGTGCAGTTCAAGATCTTGTTGGCCATCTGGAGTTCCCACCAGGTCACCGTCCCGGCGGGGTCCGTGCGGTAGCGCTCGACCAGCTCTGGATCGCGGTCGAC
>DATFOP010000018.1:0-2238 GCA_035265505.1 Propionibacteriaceae bacterium
TCGCAATCAGACACGGATCGCCGACGGCACCATTGCCGACCCCAAGGCCTTGTCGTCAATGGTTGAGGAGGTGGCACACCTGCAGCGCAGGATCTCTGACCTGGAAGACGCCGAGCTGGAAATCATGGAGCAGCTGGAGTCGGCAACCACCAGGCTAGAAGGGCTGCGGATCAGAGCCGGCGAGGTTGACCGGCAGCTGGCCGACGCGGTGGCGCGCCGGGATGAAGCCGTGGCGGCGATCGACGCTCAGATCACTGAACAGCGCGCCGAACGGGAGCAGCTGTCTCCGCTGCTGCCGGGTGACCTCCTGGCGTTGTACGACAAGATCGGGACGAGCCACAACGGTGTCGGAGCGGCTGAGCTAAGCGAGCGGCGCTGCACGGGCTGCCAGCTGGAGGTGAACGCTGCGGACCTTCGCATTTTCGCAGCGGCGGCGGACGACGACGTGCTGCGTTGCGAGGAGTGTTCCCGAATCCTGGTCCGTACCGCATCGTCAGGCATGTGATGGCTCGCCGGTTTATTGTCGAGGCAGACGGCGGTTCCCGGGGCAACCCGGGGCCGGCGGCCTATGGTGCGGTGGTGCGGGACGCCGACACGTTCGACGTCTTGGCCAGCGAGGGACTGCCTATCGGGCGGGCGACGAACAACGTGGCGGAGTACCGAGGGCTGATCGCGGGCCTGGAGATGGCCCGTGAGCTCGACCCAGCCGCTGTCGTCGAGGTGCGGATGGATTCCAAGCTGGTCATCGAGCAGATGGCCGGTCGGTGGCGAGTGAAGCACCCCGACATGAAGCCGCTGGCCCTGCAAGCAGCCCGGTTGCGGCCGACGCAGGTGACCTGGACCTGGGTACCTCGTGAGCTGAACAAGGCAGCCGACACCCTGGTGAACCGTGCTCTCGACGGCGAGCCTGAGCCCCGATCGCACATCGTTCCCCGGCCTCGCTGAATCAGCGGGCCACCGGATTCTGGCCGCTAAGCTTCGGCCATGCCCGCTCGAAAGCTCGGCCTACCTGCCGTCGTACCGGAGGAGTTGGCCCAGGGCTTGGCTACTATCCGCGCCGCGGCGGAGGTGCCGGACGGCTTTCCGCCGGAGGTGGAGGCTGCCGCTGAACGGGCCGCCGCGCAGCCGCGCCTTCCCGATCTTGATCGCACCGATCTAGAGCTGATCACGATCGACCCGGCCGGCTCTCGGGATCTTGATCAAGCGCTGCACATCGCCCGGTCCCCCAGTGGCGGCTTCGTGGTGTCCTACGCGATCGCCGACGTGGCGGCTTTTGTTCGCCCGGGCGATCCGATCGACATGGAGGCGCACCGCCGCGGTACGACGCTCTACGCGCCCGATCGCCGTACACCACTGCACCCGCAGGTCCTGAGCGAAGATGCAGCCAGCCTTTTACCGAATGAAGTGCGCCCGGCGCTGCTATGGACGATCACCCTCGACCACCGCGGCCAGACCGTGGCGGCGGAGGCGGCGCGAGCCCTCGTGCGCAGTCGAGCCCAGCTCAGCTACGGCGAGGCCCAGGCCGAGCTGGACGGAGGCTCGCCACGGGAGACGTTGGGTCTGTTGAAGTTGGTCGGCCAGTGGCGCCAGATCCGGGAACACGATCGGGGCGGTGTGAGCCTGCAAATTCCGCAGCAGGAGATCCACAAGCAGGGCGACAGCTGGACGCTCGCGTACCGCGCTCCAGAACCGGTCGAGGGCTGGAACGCCCAGATCTCACTGCTGACCGGTATGGCGGCCGCGCACATCATGCTCTACGGGCAAACCGGAATCCTCCGCACTATGCCGCCCGCCGATGGATACTCCATGCGTCGCCTTCGCCAGGTGGCGAAGGCGCTCCGCATCGTCTGGCCATCCGACATGGACTACGCAGAGTTTCTGCGTCGCATCAGCCCCACTCGGCCGGATCAGGCGGCCATGCTCAACGCCTGCATTGTGCTCTTCCGCGGAGCCGGCTATCGCAGCTTCAGCGGCGGCGTCCCTGATGACGCCGATCATGCTGCGCTGGCCAGCGACTACGCCCACACCACGGCTCCGCTGCGCCGCCTCGTTGATCGCTACGCCGGTGAAATCTGCGCCGCGCTGTGTGCCGACCTGCCCGTGCCCGAGTGGGTCTTGCGGGCACTTGACGGGCTGCCGCAGCGGATGGCGGCGGCCGAACGGCGAGCGAAGTCCTACGAGCGGGCGATCATCGACCTGACCGAGGTCCACCTGCTCGCCGATCGGGTCGGCCAAACC
>DATFOP010000019.1:0-3061 GCA_035265505.1 Propionibacteriaceae bacterium
CAGCCATGTGGAGATCCTGGCGGTCCGCCACCTCAGCGGCATTCGAGGCAGGTTGCTCACTCCACTGTTTCCGCTGGGCCTGGCGAAGCAGAATGTTGCCGACCACCTGCGGCACTTCCTCACGAAGATTGAAGAATCGGAGACGCCCTAGCGCCGTGGTGCTCTCGGCTCACCTGGAGCCGTGCCCTCAGCTGACCGGACCCGCTTGCCGTCGAGTGCGTCCCTCAGCAGTTCCACAATCCAAGATTTCGCGCCCGTTGGTCAGCGACTTCGCACCCTTCACGGGTACTCCGCACCCTCTACAGAGGGTGCGGAGTCCGGGTATGTGGTGCGAAGTGCAGCAGCCGCTGGGCGAGGGCCTGCCGCGGGTCATGGCCGTGGCACTGTTCGCGCTGACCATTTGGCAGCTGATCGAGCGGACCGTGGGCCGCGATGACCCCAATCAGGGGTCAAGGGTGCCGCCCGTTCAGTTGGGCGGGCCGCCGTCCGCCTGCCGACATCTATCGCACGACTCGATGACCCAGCGAGGTGCGAATCTCAGCCGGATACAGGCGCCACCCGCTCGCGATGCCCGGGGATGCCCTGATTCACGTGCCGCTCAGTTCCTTCGCGCGGCCAAGCAACATAGTCACGGAACGCCATGGGCAGCCCGCGGGCAGCGAGCTGATCCGTGGAGTCCATGACCTGGACATGAACGTGCGGCTGGGTGCTATTGCCTGAGTTGCCACACGTGGCGATGGGCTGCCTGCTGTTGATCTTGTCGCCAACGTCCACCTGCAGTGACCCCTCACGCAGATGAGCCAGGACCACGAACGGTCCCTCCTCGTTCAGCGCCAGGATCACGTGATTGCCAACGATTGAGTTCAATCCGGAACGAAGCCTTGACCCCTGCGTCACGGCGTAGGACAGCAGCGTCAGAGGCGAACGTCGGGCGAGGTGATCAGGCTCGCCGTCGTGGACCGCCACCACTTGCCCATCGACGGGCGCCAGGATCGGCTGACCGAACGCAAGGAACCTGTCGGCAGGCTCCAACGCCAGGACAGTGCGCCAGTCCCGGACGGTCGCCGTACGCCGGTCTGCGTCCACCGCTACGAAGTCGATCGCGAAGGTCTGCCCGAGGAAATGTGTGCCATGGCTGGGCACCCGCCGCGCTGGAGTGTTCAAAGCCAGCCACGATCCCGTGAAGGGAAGCGACAACACCACCGGTGGTCGATCAGGGTCAGGGCGATAGGCAGCCGCAGCGCGTATTGCCTTCACGAGCGTGGCATGCTCCGGGCGTTGCTTCTCGGGCATGTCCCAGTCTCCCCCGCCGAGGAGCCGGCGCAGAGCGCCAGGTGTGCTCAGCTGACGACCTCGGCTCCGGTGCCCGTTCAGGTAGCTGTCGGTTGTTCGTCCTCGCCGGCGGGGGTCGGTACCGCTTCCCGCGGTGAAACCTCGATCACCTCGCCCGTGAGGTGGCTCGAGTCGTTGAAGGTGACAAGAGTCCACTCGGACTGGCCCTCTGACCCACGTCGATGGCGCCAGTGCGTGATGCTCGCATTGAGGGGCGCAAAGGCCACTCTGTTGCCGGTACCACCCAGGCCGAACGCGAGGTAGAACGACGCCTCCAGCACGCCGCCATGACACACCGCGACCACCGCTTCATCGTCGTGCCGGGCAACAAGGCGGGCCAGGGCACCGCCGGCACGGACCAGGAATCCAGCCCAGCTCTCGCCGCCACGGGCGAACTCGTGGAAGGCATGGGCTGCCGCAGGCATGTCCGGGCCGGCGTAACGAGCCTGCCACTCATCGACCGACAACCCATCGGCCTCGCCGGGCCGCAACTCTTGCAGGTCGTCATCGCGTTGTATGGGCAGCTGAAGTGCTCTCGCGACGTACTCCCCCGTCTGGAGCGCGCGCGGCAACGTGCTGGCGTACAGCTGGTCGGCGCGCCACCCCTCGTCGCGCAACCGCTGCTCCAGCAGCTCGGCTTGCTTGCGGCCGCGATCGGTGAGGCCCCCGTCGCCGCGCATCCCACCGATGATCGGTTCGACGTTGGCGACGGACTCGCCATGGCGGATCAGGTACAGGTCGGTCGGCATCGGATCCCCTTGCTCAGCCCCGGGATCGACCATGGACCTGACTCGCCACGGCCCGGGAACACCGTCGCGGTAGAGGATACGGCTGCCAATGCGATGTCGATGATGGAGCCGCTTGACCCGACATCGCTCACCCGATACTGGCGGGGACGCCCTCCCGACTAAGTTGGTGAGTCGATCCAACGACCGCACGCAGCGCGGGGAAGGCGACGAGATGCCCACAGTGGTGGTAACCGGTGGATCCGGGAAGTTGGGCGGCCCCTGCGTGGCGCACCTGGCGGAGAGCGGCTGGGACGTGGTCGTGTTCGACCTGGCCAAGCCGAACCAAGACGTCATCTACGTCCCCGTCGACCTCACCCAGTACGGGCAAGTGCTCGACGCCATGATGGGCGTGGAGGAGCGCTACGAGCAGGTTGACGCGGTCGTCCACCTCGCGGCCATCCCAGCGCCGGGCAGAGTGCCGAATCACACCACCTTCGCTAACAACATGAACGCGACATGGAACGTGATCAGTGCGGCTCAACGGGCGGGAGTGACCAACATCGTCTGGGCCTCCAGTGAGACGGTGCTGGGCCTCCCGTTCGACACCCCGCCGCCATACGTCCCGGTGGACGAGAACTACCCGCCTCGCCCGGAGTCGACGTACTCGCTGGTGAAAACCATGGAAGAGACCATGGCCGCCCAGTTGTGTCGCTGGAACCCCGAACTCAAGATGATCGGCCTTCGGTTTTCCAACGTCATGGCGTCCGAGGACTACGCACGGTTTCCGGGCTTTCAGGACGACGCCAGCAAGCGGAAGTGGAACCTCTGGAGCTACATCGATGCGCGCGATGGCGCAGAGGCGGTCCGACTGGCGCTGGAGTCCGACCTCACCGGTTGCGAAATCTTCGTCATCGCCAACGCGGACACCGTGATGGAACGACCCAACGCCGAACTCCTGGCGGAGTGCTTTCCTGACGTGGAGGTCCGCGGCGAACCGGGTC
>DATFOP010000020.1:0-5999 GCA_035265505.1 Propionibacteriaceae bacterium
AGCGGCACCAGGGCCCGGACGACGCGGGCTCCGCCGCGCTCCTCCATCGCCTGGATGATGCCGCGCCGGGAGTTGAGGTCGCCGATGACGTCGCCCATGTAGTCCTCGGGGGTGACGACCTCGACCGCCATCATCGGCTCCAGCAGAGCCGGGCTCGCCTTCCGCGCGGCCTCCTTGAACGCCATCGACCCGGCGATCTTGAAGGCCATCTCGGACGAGTCCACGTCATGGTACGCGCCGTCGACGAGCCGGACCTTGATGCCCGTCAGCGGGTAGCCGGCCAGGATGCCGTACTGCATGGCCTCCTGCGCGCCCTGGTCCACCGACGGGATGTACTCCTTCGGGACCCGACCCCCGGTGACCTTGTTCTCGAACTCGTAGGTCGTGTCCGCACCGGCCTCGAGCGGCTCGAGGTCGATGATCACCTTGGCGTACTGGCCGGAGCCACCGGACTGCTTCTTGTGCACGTAGTCGACCTTCTGCACCGGGCGGCGCAGGGTCTCCCGGTAGGCCACCTGCGGCTTGCCGATGTTTGCCTCGACCCGGAACTCGCGCTTCATCCGGTCGATCAGCACCTCCAGGTGCAGCTCGCCCATGCCGGCGATGATCGTCTGACCGGTCTCGTCGTCGGTGTGTACCCGGAAGGTCGGGTCCTCCTCGGCCAGGCGCTGGATCGCGGTGCCCAGCTTCTCCTGGTCGGACTTGGTCCTCGGCTCGATGGCCTGCTCGATCACCGGCGCCGGGAAGTCCATCGACTCCAGCTGCACCGGGTTGCTCGGGTCGGACAAGGTCTCACCGGTGGTGGTGTCCTTGAGGCCCATCACGGCGACGATCTGGCCGGCGCCGACGGAGGCGATCTCCTGCCGCTTGTTGGCGTGCATCTGGTAGATCTTGCCGATCCGCTCCTTGCGGCCCTTGGTGCTGTTGAGCACCGTCGAGCCGGCCTCGAGCTTGCCCGAGTAGAGCCGGATGTAGGTCAGTCGGCCCAGGTGCGGGTCGGCGGCGATCTTGAAGGCCAGCGCCGAGAAGGGGTCGGAGTCGCTCGGCTTGCGCTCGATCTTGACCGACTCGTCGCCCGGCTTGAAGCCGTCGATGCCGCCCACGTCGGTCGGGGCCGGCAGGTACGCGATGACCGCGTCGAGCAGCGGCTGCACGCCCTTGTTCTTGAACGCGCTACCGCACAGCACTGCGGTGATCTGCGAGGACAGAACGGCCCGGCGGACGGCCATCTGCAGCACGTCCGGGTCGATCGAGGTCTCGTCGGTGAGGTAGGCCTCCATCAGCGAGTCGTCGTAGTCGGCGACGAGCTCGACGAGCGCGTGGTGGGCCGCCTGGGCCCGCTCGAGCATGTCGGCCGGGATCTCCTCGACGGTGTAGTCCTCGCCGATCGTCGTCTCGCCGCGCCAGGTCAGGGCGCGCATCCGGACCAGGTCGACGACGCCGATGAAGTTGGCCTCTGAGCCGATCGGCAGCTGCAGCACCGCGGGGACGGCGTTCAGCCGGTTCTTGATGGTGTCCACGCAGAAGTCGAAGCTGGCGCCGGTCCGGTCCAGCTTGTTGACGAAGCAGATCCGGGGAACCTTGTAGCGGTTCGCCTGGCGCCACACGGTCTGGCTCTGTGGCTCGACCCCGGCGACGCCGTCGAACACCGCGACAGCACCGTCGAGCACCCGGAGCGAGCGCTCCACCTCGACGGTGAAGTCCACGTGCCCCGGGGTGTCGATGATGTTGATCTGGTGGTCTCTCCAGTGACAGGTCGTCGCGGCGGACGTGATCGTGATGCCGCGCTCCTGCTCCTGCTCCATCCAGTCCATGGTCGCCGCGCCGTCGTGCACCTCACCGATCTTGTAGTTGATGCCGGTGTAGAACAGGATGCGCTCGGTCGTGGTGGTCTTGCCCGCGTCGATGTGGGCCATGATCCCGATGTTGCGGACCTTGGACAGGTCAGTCTTGATGTCGACAGCCATGGTGTGGCTTCAACCTCTCCCTAGATGATTGCGTGCTCGTACGGATGCGGGTGGGCTTCCGCGGAGCTGAGCCTCGGGCTGGGATTACCAGCGATAGTGGGCGAACGCCTTGTTGGCCTCGGCCATCTTGTGGGTGTCCTCGCGACGCTTGACCGCGGCCCCGAGTCCATTGGAGGCGTCCAGCATCTCGTTCATCAGGCGCTCGGCCATGGTCTTCTCCCGCCGCTGCCGCGCGAAACTGACCAGCCAACGCATGGCCAACGTCGTCGCTCGAGCCGGCTTGACCTCGACGGGCACCTGGTAGGTGGCGCCGCCGACACGACGGCTCTTGACCTCCAGCGACGGGCGTACGTTGTCCAGTGCGCGCTTCAGGGTCTGCACCGGGTCGACGCCGGACTTCGTCCGCGTCCCCTCCATGGCGGTGTACACGATGCCCTGGGCGATGGTCTTCTTGCCGTCGAGCAGGATCTTGCTGACCAGCTGGCTCACCAGCGGCGACCCGTATACCGGATCGACCATCACCGGGCGCTTAGGGGCGGGGCCCTTGCGAGGCATTACTTCTCCTTCTTGGCGCCATACCGACTGCGCGCCTGCTTGCGGTTCTTCACGCCCTGAGTGTCCAGCGTGCCGCGGATGATCTTGTAGCGAACGCCCGGCAAATCCTTCACGCGTCCTCCGCGAACCAGCACCATTGAGTGCTCCTGGAGGTTGTGACCGACCCCAGGGATGTAGGCCGTGACCTCGACTTGGGAGGACAGTCGGACCCGAGCCACCTTCCGCAAGGCAGAATTGGGCTTCTTGGGAGTGGTCGTGTACACGCGAGTGCAGACGCCCCGGCGCTGCGGGGAGCCTTTGAGGGCAGGCGTCTTGGTCTTGCTGACCTTGTCCTCCCGGCCCTTGCGGACCAGCTGCTGAATTGTGGGCACCGCGTGATATCGCTTCCTGTGAGTCGTTCGGGGGCGCGAGCCACCGGCTGTTACCGAGGATCGCCGTGCGGGACACCTCGAGGTCGGAAGACATCGGGGCACGCACAAAGAGTCGGGCAAGCCCGAACACAAGGATTTAGGGTATCTCGTGAGCGGGATGCGGTCAAAGCGCCCACCGTCGGGGCGATCAGCGACCTGGTGGCTGGCCACTGGACTCAACGCCAGGAAGGGCGCCGGTATTCCACAGCGGATAAGGTCAGGACGCCGGGAGCGGCGGGGTCGACCAGGAAGCGAGGAATGCCATGATCGGGATGGTGCTGGCAGCGGGAGCCGGACGCCGGCTGCGGCCCTACACTGACACCCTCCCCAAGGCGTTGATCCCGGTCGCTGACGACACCGCGATCCTCGACATCTCCC
Organism: Propionibacteriaceae bacterium; assembly: GCA_035265505.1. Taxonomy (GTDB): domain Bacteria; phylum Actinomycetota; class Actinomycetes; order Propionibacteriales; family Propionibacteriaceae; genus Microlunatus. The sequence goes on from DATFOP010000020.1 coordinate 3,311, forward strand.
TGCACAACCTGGCCGCCGTGGGGCTTACCGACGTCGTCGTGGTGGTTGGCTATGCCGCGGACGCGGTAGCAAAGCGAGTCGCCGAGCTCCAGGATCGGCACGGCGTGCAGCTGACGTTGGTCCACAATGACAAGGCCGAGATCTGGAACAACGCCTATTCGATGTGGGTCGCGCGTGAACACATGGTTGGCGGTGCACTGATGGTCAACGGCGACACCGTGCATCCGCCATCGGTGGAGGAGGCCTTGCTGGCGGCACGCGGACCGGACATCCTCCTTGCGGTCGATCAGGAGAAGGCCCTCGGTGAGGAGGAGATGAAGGTGCTCCTCGACGCCGAAGGTTATCTGACGAAAATCACCAAGTTGATGGATCCGGCGAGCGCTCACGGGGAGTACATCGGCGCCAGCCTGATCGAGCCGACCGCCGTGCCTGCGCTGGCCGCGGCGTTGCAGGCGACCTTCGAGCGCGACCCGAATCTGTACTACGAGGATGGCTATCAGACGTTCGTCGAGCGTGGCGGCCGGATCGGTACGGCCCCCATTCCGGTGGGCACGTCCTGGGTAGAGGTCGACGATCATCGTGATCTCGACCGGGCTCGAGAGATCGCATGCCTCTACTAGCACGGATGCTGGCCAGTCCGCTTTTCGTGGACATCCGGCCGGGTGCGGTAGCCGATCTTGCCGGACTTCTGCATCGTCGGAACATCTCGACCGACGGCAGGGTGCTTGTCGCCGTCGGGCGAGGCCAGGGCGAGCAGATCTGGGCCCACCTGCAGGCCGACTTGCCTCAGGCGGACCGCTTCGTCGTGGGCGGTGCCAACCTGGCGGCGGCGGGCGAACTTCAGGCCGCCCTTGGCGCCCACGGCTACGACGCACTGGTCGCGATCGGGGGCGGCAAGACATTGGATGTGGCCAAGTACGCGGCGACCCGGGCCGCGTTACCGATGGTCGCGGTGGCGACCAGCCTGGCCCACGATGGGCTGTGTTCGCCGGTCGCCTCGCTCGAACACCCACACGGCAAGGGGTCGTTCGGCGTTGCCATGCCGATCGGCGTCGTCGTCGATCTTGATCTGGTACGGACCGCGCCACCGATCCTGGTGCGGGGCGGTATCGGCGATGTCGTCAGCAATCTGTCAGCGATCGAAGACTGGCGGCTGGCCGAACGTGAGCGCGGCGAAATCGTCGACGGGCTTGCGATGGCCTTTGCACGCAACGCCGCCGAGGCCATCCTGCATCGAGACGACAGCATCGAGAACGACGACTTCGTGGTCACGCTGGCCGAGTCACTGGTGCTGTCCGGCATGGCGATGGCGGTCGCCGGCACCTCCCGACCGTGCAGTGGTGCCGACCACGAGATCATCCACGCGATCGACTCGCTCTATCCCCTAACTGCCGGGCACGGTGAGCTTGCCGGCCTCGGGGCGCTGTTCAGCTATCACCTGCGTGACAACGACGACATGTTCGACCTCCTCGCCCGCCGGCTGTCCCAGCACGACCTGCCACGCACACCCGCCGACCTCAGCCTCACCGACGAGCAATTCGTCACCGCCGTACGGGAGGCGCCTGCGACCCGACCGGACCGGTACACGATTCTCGAGCACCTCGACCTGGACGAAGCGGCCATCCGGGACCGGGTCAAAGGCTTCGTCGAGCGCTTGACCTGACCGCTGGTCGGTCAGCGCACCAGCGCCGACTCGCGCAGGTCCGGGTCAAGATCATCGCCTGCCTCCAGCAGCCGAGGCATGAGATCTCGATCAATCATCAGTGCCCGGAAGGCCAATCCGATGGTCACCTCGTGATCGGGGCGATGAACGATCTCGATCGGATCGCCGGCGACAATTGCGCCTGGTGAAACGACCCGGAGGTAGGCACCTGGATGGCCGAAGGCGGTGAAAGTCTTCAACCAGCCGGGCAAGCCCATAAAGCCGCGGAATGTTGCGCACGGAATGCGTGGCGTCGTGACCCGCAGCAGGACGTCTCGGCCGATCCGCCACTGCTCCCCCAGTCGAGCCTCATTGATATCGAGGCCGACGGTGGTCAGGTTCTCCCCGAAGGACCCATTCGGCAGCTCGCGCACCAGCTCTTGCTGCCATGCGTCCAAATCCTCACGAGCGTACGCATAGACCGCCTGGCTGTCGCCACCGTGATGCTTCCCGTCACCGATGAAGTCCCCCACCAGGCCGCTCCCGAGCCCCACGGTCTTGGGACCTGGAGCGCGTACCTCGACTCGTTCCTCGAACGGCTGCTTACCGATACCGGTGGACTTGTCCTTCTTGTAGGCGTTTGGTTGCGGCCGCCCGATGTTGACCGACTGCAGGAACGCCACCGGGCAAGGCTACGTCGGCGCGAAGCGACGGCAGATCTGCACACCTGAGGTTGTGGGTCTCCTGTGAGCTGCTGTGGCTGCCGTATGAAGATCACCGCAGTAGTCCAGTACGTGCTCCCGCGCTCATAGCGTGGTGTCACCACTCACCACCGTCGGCACAAAAGGAGCCAAGCGATATGCGTGTTGATCATCGCGAGGACGACCTCGAAAACCATGATCGAGGGCTTGACTACGATCTTCCCAGGTTGCTGCAGCGCCGAGGCATGCTGAAGCTGGTCATTGGAGCAGGGCTGGCCGGGACTGGACTGGTCAGTCTTGCCGCCTGCGCCGATGACACAACCGGTACAGCCGCAGCACCGACCGG
>DATFOP010000021.1:0-3265 GCA_035265505.1 Propionibacteriaceae bacterium
CACGAACCGTCCAGTAGCTGGCCCGGATGCCGCCGCCTTCCGCCGCCACCATGATCATCGGCCGCACCTTGTACGTGCCGACGGTCAACTCGCACTTCGCGGCGTTGGCGTACCAGTCGTCGAAAGCCCGCTGCATCGTCGGCCGGACGTCTGTGGGGGAAGTGGCGGCCGGGCCTGGGTTGACGTCGTGAATTCCTCCGCCGCCGCTGAACAGGCTGGCCAGCACAATGGTCAGCACCAACAGACTTACCAGCGGTGTGCGACGCAGACGGAACAGCCGGAAGATTTCGGCGGTCGGCCGGTCCCGAAGCACGAGGGCGGTCGCGGAGAGAATTCCGGCGAGCGCGCCCAATGCGAGAGTCGCAGTGGCCGACAGACCGATCCACGCCGCGAAGCGCGGCACCAGACCGAGTCCCAAGAACACCGCGACGGTGATGAAGAGCAAGATCCACGCATGGCGGTGCCACAAGAACCGCAAGGGTGCGGTGATCCTCAACCGACGAACCATGCCCAGCAGCCGCTGCCCGAACGGGCTCCGCTGCCAATGGAGCTGCGGCCGCGTCGGTCCACCCACCTTCTTGGCGAGAATGATCATCAGCAACCAAGGAACGATCACCGCCACCACGCCGACCACGAGCAGGGCGACAACCTTTCGCACCACGTCGGCGCGGTCACCATCAACGGGCACGTACTCCGCGGCGGGCAGGATCACCAACGGCGTGAACGCCCGTAACAGACTCAGCCCGCCGACCACCACGGCGGCGACTCCAGCGATCGTCCCGGCGATGCCGATCGCGAACCCTTCCTCGAGGGTGTACGTCAATGGCTGGTACGGCCGCGGCCAGCCGTGTTCTTTGGCGATCTTGGTTTCCCATACCCGGCCGGTAATGGCCGAGCCGGCCATCACCAGCAGCAGGGGCACGCCGATGAAGATCAGGAACCGACCCTGCAAGATCAGCTCGCTCCGTCCAGCGGCGATGATCACCGCAAAGCCGAGCAGAGCAGCGGCCGGCGGCACCAGCCAGACGCCGTAGTACCGCTTCCGCCTGGGCTCCCCAGCTCCTGCGGTCGGCGTCACCGTCGAGGTATAGGCGGCCGCTGATCTTGTTCGGTCCGGTTCTTTCCTTCGGCGATGACTCAAGGCAGACACAGTCCGCCGCCGACCGACGGCGAGCAGATACAGCCCGAGCGCGGTGGTGCTGATCATGGCGGCCAGCGCGTGTCGCAACCCTGTCGGACCATCGAAGACCCAACGGCGCTGGACATCGGGCAGCTGTTCCAAGATGGCGGCACCGGAGGGGATGGACAGTATGAAGATGGCCAGAACCGGAACGTAGGAGTAGCGCTGATGCAGCAGGGCAGTGAAGCCGCGGCCCAGCCGCTTCCGCGGGCTCCGCTGATCAGCGCTCTGCAGTGGAACGATCAGGCTGAGCGCCACGATCGCCACCACGATGATCACCAGAAACCACTTCGCCGCCGTGAAGATCGGCACAGGCGAGATAGACCAGTCGGCGAAGAACACGAGGCAGGTGAACAGGTTCTCGAGCAGATCCACGACGAGCAGCAAGCCCACCGCGACGTAGCCCACCGTTCGCCACGAACCCTTGGCCACCGTCCGCACCGTGAGCCAGAGCAGTGCGGTGTATACCGCCGCGAAGATCGAGTCGATGACCAGATGTACTCCCAGCAGGCGCTCCAGCGTCGTCAAGCCCTCAGCTGTGAGCTCACCTTCGGTGGTCAGCACGGTGAGGCCCTGCTGGTTGAGGCCGCTGCCGAAGTCAGGGCCGAACAACGTGCTGAACGCCCAGCCATGGCCCTCCGTGTCTGGTATTCGGCCGGACTGCACGTCAATAGCGGTCAAGATCACGATCAGTGCCGCGGCGATGGACACCAGGAGTCCGACCCAGTACGCGTGGATCGCCAGCCTGGTGGCGTAGGCACGATTCTCGAGTGAGGGAACCGCAGAGGATTTCGACGATCCGCTGCGGCCCTTTCTTGCGGGCCGTACTTCGGGACCGTCTGTGACGGGCACCGGGCTTGCTGGCTCACTCGACGTGTCAAACAACGCTGCCTGTCCCGAGGGTGTCCCTGTGTCCATCCGAACTCCTCAGGTCTGCCGCTGCGTGAGAGCGACCTCAGGAGAATCGCCCACAGCAGTGCAGAGCGCGTAGGCCTCGAATCGATACATCAGCCCGGCTCACGGCTACGAGATCGTCACCAACTCTTCATCTGTCCCGCCGCCTATCGAGGTGTCAATTGGGTAGATCATTGGGGATCGTGGCGAGGGTGGCTTTCTGACTCTTGGCTTTACGTTGTAAACTGAGTTTCGACAGAGTCTGCTCGAGCCTTCGACCGAGGCCCTGTTCGAAGTGCGGAAGCAGTTCGCTACCATCCAGACCGCCACAAAGGGCGATCAGGAACTACTGGGAGGTAAGCATGGAGATTATTGGGGTCATCATCGCGGGCATCGTGATCGGCGTGCTCGGCAAGTTCGTCGCCCCGGGCGACAAGGACAACATTCCGATCTGGCTCACGATCCTGTGCGGAATCGGCGGCGTGATCCTGGGCTGGTTCCTCTACACCGCGTTCGGCGGCCGTGAGACTGCAGGGATCGACTGGATCCGCTGGCTGATTGCGATCGCTGTTGCTGCCGTTCTGGTAGTGATCGCTTCCACGTTGACCGGCAGGAACACCTCGCGGCGCGCCGTCTAAGCGAGCGAGCGCATCCCTCCCTTCGGGGAGGAGCAAGGTTCTCGGCCGCGGCTGGCCAGATTTGGTCGACCGCGGCCGAGTGACCGAACAAGGTCGTACCTGCCACTCGACCTGTTCGCTGCTCGGCCGGTCGAATTGACGCGGCCGGCAGGCGCCGCCATGCTGCCAACCGAGACAACACCGGTCTAGGGCGCTGGAGGCGAGGACGGCAGTGACGGAGAAGTTCCGAGTTCAGTTTCTCAACCACATCTCGGCCAACGGGCTGAAGCGCTTTCCCTGGGACCAGTTCGTCGTGTCGCCGGACGGCCACGAGCCCCACGCCATTCTCCTTCGCTCGGCCGACCTGCATGGCACCCAAATCCCTTCCACCGTGCTCGCCATCGGAAGGGCCGGGTCGGGAACCAACAACATTCCCGTTGCGGAGATGTCGGCACGTGGCATCCCGGTCTTCAACGCGCCCGGCGCCAACGCCAACGCGGTCAAGGAGCTGGTGCTGGCCGGCATGCTGCTCGCCGCGCGAAACCTGGACGCCGCTCTGAAGTTCATCGAGGCC
>DATFOP010000022.1:0-2013 GCA_035265505.1 Propionibacteriaceae bacterium
GGGGCGTTCAGGCGGTCTGGCCGCCGTCGACGACCAGGGCGTGTCCGATGGCGAAGGACGCGTCCTCCGAGCACAGCCAAAGTACGGCCGCGGCGATCTCCTCAGGGTGGCCCATCCGCCCGATGGGCTCTTGGTCGAGGACAGCCTGGCGCCCTTCATCGGTGTCACCGAAGACCCGTTCGATCATGTGGGTGTCGATGATTCCGGGGCAGATGGCGTTGATGCGGATGCCGGAGCTGGCGTAGTCGAGGGCGGCGCACTTGGTTGCACCGATGATGCCGAACTTCGTCGCGCCGTAGGCCGCTCCGCCGGCGAAGCCCTTGACGCCGGCGCCCGACGAGGTGTTGACGATGGCGCCACCGCCACGCTGGAGTAGCAGCGGGATCTCGTGCTTCATTGAAAGGAACACCCCGCGCAGATTGACTGCGACGACCCGGTCCCACTCATCTTCGCTGATGTCGGCCGCTGGGGCGTTGGACTGCTCGATGCCAGCGTTGTTGAACGCAATGTCGAGCCCTCCGAAGGTCTTCACCGCTGCGTCCATCGCGGCCTCGACGTCTTGGGATCGGGTGACGTCGCAACGCACAGCCACGACTCGGCCGCCCTCGGCTTCCATCAGCCGGGCCGTTTCGGCGTTGGCTTGCTCGTCGACGTCGCCGACCACCACGCTCGCGCCTTCACGTGCGAATGCCAGGGCGGTGGCGCGGCCGATGCCTCCGGCGGCTCCAGTGACGAAGGCGACCTTGCTTGAGAAGCGGTCGCCGGTGGTTCCTGCCATTGTCAGTTCCTCTCGATGGTCGTCGTACTCAGCCGCAGTTGCAGGCGTTCGAATATTGGGCGCTGTGGCACGTGATGCGCGCGCTCCCGCGTGGCCCGGTACCCTTCCGCCGTCTCGTCAACTCCCCTAGGTGGCAGCGACCAGTCAGCGGGCGGTGTAGCCACCATCGACGGGGAGGGCGACCCCGACGACGAAGCTGGCGCCCGGGCTGCATAGCCACAGCACTGATGCGGCGATCTCGTCGGCACGGCCGAGTCGGCCGATGGGCTGGTTGGCGATGGCGTCCGGGATGCTGAGCTCGCCTTTGGCGATCATGTCGGTGACCATCGGCGTCTCGATGGTGCCCGGGCAGATCGCGTTGATGCGGACGCCGCGGGGCGCGTATTCCAGTGCGGCGCTGCGAGTAAGCCCGATGACGCCGTGTTTGGAGGCGTGGTATGCGGCGCGGCCGGGCAGCCCGACCAGCCCGCCGAGCGAGGAACAGTTGACGATGGCGCCGCTGCCCTGGGCGCGCATCTGGCCCAGCTCGTGCTTCATGCAGGCCCAGATCCCGCGAAGGTTGATCGCGTTGATGCGGTCAAAGGTGTCCGCGGATTCGTCGGCGGCGTCGGTGGGCGGGGCTTGGATTCCGGCGTTGTTAAACGCCATGTCCAGCCGACCGAAGGTGGCGACGGTCCGGTCCACCATGGCGGCGACGTCCTCTTCCCTCGATACGTCGCAGGTGACCGCAAGTGCGTGGCGGCCTGCGGCGGTGATGTCGTCGGTTGCGGTCTGGAGGGTGGCGTGGTTGATGTCAGCGAGGACGACAGCGGCGCCAGCGTCGGCGAACGCCCGGGCGGTGGCCAGCCCCATGCCGGAGCTTGCTCCGGTGACCAGGGCGACCTGGCCGGTGAAGTTGTAGGTGAGGCTCATCGTGGTACCGATCACTCTCTCTTGATGGGGCGGTCAGGGGCGAAGGAGGATTCTGATGGCCTGCCGGGAGTCCATCGCTTGGATGCCAGGATCCCAGCCAACCCGCTTGGGCAGGCATAAAGGGAGTCTCTGTGGAGACGTGTACCGATAGGGCATCCCAGTCCCTGCGGACTGGCCGTAACGTCGGTCGGGTGGACAACCGTGCCGAGGTCCGCGAGTTCCTGCTCTCGCGACGAGCCAAGATCACTCCAGAGCAGGCGGGTTTGCCTGACGTCGGGACCCGCCGCGTACCCGGGCTCCGCCGCGGCGAGGTTGCCGCGCTC
>DATFOP010000023.1:0-3445 GCA_035265505.1 Propionibacteriaceae bacterium
CCGGTCCTCGTAGCTCAGATGGCTTCTGCCGGACAAGGCTCAGCCATCACCGTTTGCCTCCGTCAGTCGGTGGATCACCCTCCATCGCCCGGTGATGTTCGTACCAGACGACCGCTTGCTCTGCAGGCGTCGACAGGGAACGCCGGAATCTTCGCGTTTGGGAATGAGCTTCAGGGCGACGTTGTATGTCTGCTCTGCGAGGTCAAAGTGTCAACAAGGTCAACCCTGACTTCACTTTCCGGATAATGAACGGAACCAGTACGGATCGGGTGCTCGCGGTCCGCTTCCCGGAGCTTGCCCGACGTATTGATCAGGCGGAAAGCGCGGGCAACTCACCGACCGCCTCAGCATCAGCCTCGTCGGTATTCGATGGAAGAGCCTGGACAAGCTGGCCTGGCCAGCCTTCGGTTGCATTGGCTGGGACAGCAACCAAGCCCGCTACAGGTATGAAATGTCGCCGCAGAGGTGGGGTTACGGGGAAGGCAAATTTGTGCCGGAGCCTCGGGGCACTCGCAGAACGTTGCCTAGAGGTTGCTGATGGAGCGTCTCTCCGGCGCCGACCTTTCGAGCAACGACGACACGGCTGCCGCGATGATCGACATTCTCCGGTCGCTCCCATCCCAAGACCCTACGGTGGGAAGGGACTGCCTGGTGACGACGATCCAGGGCGTTCCACCGCACGTGCGGCTCAAGTATGAGCCGTTTGGCACTACGCAGATGTCGGTGGAGTCCACCGCCAGCGGCAAGACCATCACCGTTGAGGCTGCAGTCTCGCCGTGGATCATTACGCCAGATCGGTTGGTAGCCCCGCTGGCGATGAACGTGGCCGCCATCCCCTTTTCCTCCAGCGGCTTTGACTTCCTCATCGGAGTGGAGGCGACGGGCGATCTGTCGATCGTGTCCAGTCAGCCTCGGCGCCTGTGGCCCTAAGCCTCAGTCCTCGCAGCCCGCCTCGGCGCTGGGCTTGCGGTTAATCAGCGGGTGGACCGTCCAGTAGTAGTTGGTCGCTCCTCGGCTGGGCCTATCGCCTGGAACCCGGAAAATGTGATTCGTAGCTGCCAGGGTTTGGCCGCTCCTCCGTCCACACAAACCCGGGGCAGCCCATCAGAAGCGCGCACAGACGCGGCTAGCCGTTCAATCTCCGGGCCACCATGCCAGCCGACAGCAGGGCTTCGCGGACCACAGCAGCCCGATCAGCGATGCTCGGACAGTGTCTTACCGGACCATTCACGGGAGACGAGGACGCGGCGGCCACCAACGCCTAGCTGTTCCCGGTCGTGTGCTTTCGACGGGCGGCGGCCAGGGATCAAAGCGGGGTCGGCTGGTCTGGTTGTGCGCCGTACCGCAGCCATTTAGCGCACCGCCGGGCTGACGTGCCGTGACGACTGGCGCGCAAAGGATCTGCAAAGATGCGATTTTTAGCCTGGGGAACACCCCTGGGTGAAACCTCCCAGCCAGCCGAGTCGAGGCATTGGTCATGGCCCGCCATTCTCAGCGATCTGCCGTATTCGCTGGCGTCTGCGCCGCACTCGCGCTCGCTGTCCTCAGGGCACCTGCTGTGGCCAGGTTCCATCCACAAACGTGAGGACCAACCACCATGCCCAAGCCGACCTCCTTCCTCGTGGCACTCGCCGCCGTAGCGGCCGTGACCGCCTGCGCACACAGCGGCGGTGACCCAGCCCAGCCTGCCGCGTTGAGCTCGACGAGCGATTCGACTCCGACCGCTACCTCGGTGACGGCCGAATGCTCGACGATCGGCGAATCCCCGCGGCCCGGGACGTCGGCGCCAGCGCGCGAGCCGCTCGACCTCACCAACGTCGAAATACAAGGCGTCGCCGTTGCCCCGGACGGATCTGTGTTCGTCCCTGATGCGACCGACAGCCGCATCCTCCGCGTCAGCAAAGCCGGCAGGATCACCCACTTTGCCGGCCAGCCAATGTTTCACGGTTTCGAAGGTGATTGCGGTCCCGCACAGAATGCGCGTCTATCGCATCCGCTGGGCCTCGCAGTCGACACCGCCGGCGCGCTCTACATCACCGATCACATGAACGGCCGCGTGCGCAAGGTGGATCAGAAAGGAATGATCACGACCGTGGCTGGGAGCGAGCACGGTGGCTTCGCTGGGGACGGGGGCCTGGCGACGAAGGCGACACTCCAAGAACCTGTCGCCGTTACCGTTGACCGCTCCGGCCGGATCTACATCGCCGATCGCGACAACCACCGGGTGCGCGTGGTCGGCACGGACGGCACCATCAACACGCTCGCCGGCAACGGTTTGACCGGCCCGGAGCGGACCGAGGGGCCCGCCACTGAGGCCGCGCTGGGCCTGCCGGTCGGTGTGGCGACCGGCATGGACAGTGTCGTGTACATCTCCGACGAACTTGCGCATCGCGTCTACCGAGTCGGCGCTGACGGCGTCATGACGACCTTCGCCGGAACCGGCGAGGCGGGCTACAGCGGTGACGGCGGGCCGGCGACAGCCGCGCAGCTGAGTGAACCGAACGGGCTTGCGACCGACCCTAGCGGCAACCTGTACATCGCCGACTTAGAAAACAACGTCGTCAGAGTGGTGAACGCCAAGGGCGTGATCCGGACGGTGGCCGGAACGGGGACCGCAGGCTCCGGCGGCGACGGGAGGCGGGCCACCAAGGCCCAACTAAACGACCCGTTCGCCGTCGCCCTGGACGACTCGGGGGCGATGTACATCGCCGACAGCAATAACGGCCGCGTCCGTCGAGTCGACGCAGCGGGGAAGATCTCGACAATCTTTCCTTGAGCGAAGGCACATCGTCATCCTCATCCGGGGCCGCTTATCTGATGGGGTCGGCATTGAGCGGACCCGCAAAGTACGACGGTGGTCAGGCAGTCCGCCTCTGAGAATCGGCCCGTACGCTGACCGCGTGCGTGCCGGTCCAGCTGGTTGCCGTAGGCCTGATACGTCCGGCTGTGCAGAATCAGCTCGCGTTGGTACTTGTCGCCGAGGCGGGCAAGATTGCGTTTCAGCCGTCTGTCCTTTCTGGACAGCCAGGCCACCCAGCCCGCAGCGACGATCGCGAGCAAACCCGCCAACGATACTCATGATCAGGAGGAACGTGCGCACGCCCGGCAGCGCAGTGGCGAGCCGATCTGGTCTGGAAATGTGACGGGGGTCACTGCTGAAATATGTCAATTCTGAGGTTTTGACGAATCGTCACCTCGGGAGAACCCGGAGACTCATGATCGGGAGAACCCGCAGACTCATGAGCGCGATGAGGGACCTGCTGGCAAATTCTGGCCGCTGGGGGGCTCGTGTGGCTGCTGCATCGGTCTGACCAGGTCAAGGTCAAGAAAAGGGTTCAGAGCCGTTGGCCGTTCAGGTAATCAAACCGTTGGTCAGACCCTGGGAACGATCTTGACCCGAGCGCCGTGCACCGTCTTGAGCCGCGCAGCCTCTTGCCGGGGATCT
>DATFOP010000024.1:0-4797 GCA_035265505.1 Propionibacteriaceae bacterium
TCCACGACCAAGAAGATCACCCGCGCGATGGAGCTCATCGCGGCGTCGCGAATCATCAAGGCACAGCAGCGGGCTCAAGCGGCGACCCCGTACGCGCGCGAGCTGACCCGCGCGGTGTCTGCCGTGGCGACGTTCTCCAACGTTGAGCACCCATTGACCACCGAGAAAGAGAATCCGACTCGCGCGGCATTGCTGATCATCACCTCCGATCGCGGGCTGGCCGGTGCCTACTCCTCGTCGGTGATCAAAGAGGCGCAGGAGCTCCGTATGCTGCTGGAGGGCAAAGGGCTCGAGGTGCACCGCTTCCTGACCGGCCGCAAGGCAATCGCCTACTGCACGTTCCGCAGGCTTGCCATTCGCGGACAGTGGGAGGGGTTCTCCGACGCGCCCACATACGGACAGGCTCGAGAAATTGCGGATGCCGTCATCGCGGACTTTCTCACGCCGACCGAGGAAGGGGGGGTGGACGAGATTCACGTCGTCTACACGCGCTTCGTGTCGATGCTCACCCAGCGCCCTGAAGTCATCCGGATGCTGCCCTTGGAGGTTGTGGAGGGTGGCGAGCCGCCGGCGGAGAATGAGCTGCTTCCGCTGTACGAATTCGAACCGGACGCGGAGACGGTCCTCAACGAGCTGTTGCCCCTGTACGTCGCCAGCCGCATCCACTACTGCCTCCTGCAGTCCGCGGCATCCGAACTCGCCAGTCGGCAAAAGGCGATGAAGTCGGCGACGGACAACGCCCAGCAGTTGATCGAACGCTTGACTCGGGAAGCCAACCAGGCCCGGCAGGCAGAGATCACCCAGGAGATTTCCGAGATCGTCGGCGGAGCAAGCGCTCTGGCCGAAGCCACCGCCGCCGCCGAGTAGGAAGGACGTGACATGACCGCCACCGTCGAGGAGAGAAAGTCCGAAGCCCCTGCTGGAGGTGTCGGCCGGGTGTCCCGGGTGATCGGCCCCGTGGTTGATGTGGAGTTTCCGGTGGACCAGATGCCTGACATCTACAACGCCCTATTGGTCGAAACCACGGTTGGCAACGAGAAGCGGACCATGACAATGGAGGTCGCACTGCACATCGGCGACAACATGGTCCGAGCCATCGCTCTGAAGCCGACCGACGGCATGCAGCGCGGCACGGAGGTGCGCGACACGGGATCGCCGATCATGGTGCCCGTGGGTGACATCACCAAGGGCCACGTGTGGAACGCGACTGGTGACGTGCTCAATGTCGACCCGTCCGAGGTCGAGGTCACCGAGCGCTGGCCGATTCACCGACCGGCGCCGGCATTCGATCAGCTCGAGTCCAAGACCGAGATGTTGGAAACGGGTATCAAGGTGCTTGATCTGCTGACCCCTTACGTCCAGGGCGGCAAGATCGGGCTGTTCGGGGGCGCCGGCGTGGGCAAGACCGTACTCATCCAGGAGATGATCTACCGGATCGCGCACAACTTCGGTGGCACGTCCGTGTTCGCCGGGGTGGGGGAGCGGACCCGTGAGGGCAACGACCTCATCCACGAGATGGCGGAGGCCGGTGTCTTCAAGGACACCGCTCTGGTCTTCGGTCAGATGGACGAGCCACCCGGCACCCGGCTTCGGGTCGCGTTGTCGGCGCTCACCATGGCCGAGTACTTCCGCGACGTGCTCAACCAGGACGTCTTGCTGTTCATCGACAACATCTTCCGCTTCACCCAGGCAGGCTCCGAGGTCTCCACTCTGCTCGGCCGGATGCCGTCCGCGGTCGGATACCAGCCGAACCTGGCCGACGAGATGGGTCAGCTGCAGGAGCGGATCACGTCGGTTCGGGGTCACTCGATCACCTCCATGCAGGCGATCTACGTGCCCGCCGACGACTACACCGATCCGGCACCGGCCACGACATTCGCCCATCTGGATGCGACCACCGAGCTGTCCCGCGACATCGCCTCCCGTGGTCTCTACCCGGCCGTCGATCCGCTCACCTCGAGCTCACGCATCCTCGATCCGCAATACATCGGTAAGGAGCATTACGACGTCGCCGTGCGCGTCAAGCAGATCCTGCAGCGCAACAAGGAACTTCAGGACATCATCGCCATCCTCGGCGTCGACGAGTTGAGTGAAGAAGACAAGATCATCGTGAACCGCGCCCGGCGCATCCAGCAGTTCCTCAGCCAGAACACCTACATGGCTACCAAGTTCACCAACATTCCTGGGTCCACCGTGCCGATCAGCGAGACCATCGAGTCGTTCCGAATGATCTGCGACGGCGAAGTTGATCACATCGCCGAACAGGCCTTCTTCAATGTCGGTGGGATGGAAGATGTCGACCGCCGCTGGTCTGAGCTGCAGAAGGAACAGTCATGATCTGTCGAGCTGTCCACGTGGTGGGGACGTGACACATGGCTGAGCCCATGCAGGTCGAGGTCGTGTCGGCGGACCGCGTGGTGTGGTCGGGCCGGTCCTCCAACATCATCGCCAAGACCGTTGAGGGCGACATCGGCATTCTGCCAAATCACGAGCCGGTGTTGGCGGTTCTCGAACCGAGCGGGGTCGTGATCTTCAGCGAGGATGGCAGCAGGGAAATTGTCGCTGTGGACGGCGGATTCATTTCGGTTTCCCAAGGACGGGTGTCAATACTGAGCGAGTACGCTCGAATGGCCGGCGAAATCAATGTCTCCCAGGCAGAGAAGGAGCTGGCGGAAGCGCAGCGGGTGCTCGACTCCGGCGACGGCACCGACGAGGACCGGCAGCACTTCCTTCGGGCGACCGCCCAACTCCGTGCAGCTCAGAAGGCCCAATAGGCCGATCGAGCATTAGCAAGCTAGGGCAGGGATGTCGGGGAGATGCAGGGCTGGCTGGGCGTCCTCGAGATTATGGTGCTCGTCGCGCTGTGCATTGCCCTTCCTCTGGCGTTGCTCGGTGGTCGACGTCGCTGGCTGGCCAGGCTAGGCGGCACGTTCGAGTGCAGCTTGCGGCTGCGTACTGGTAGCAGAACCGGCGGCTGGTGGTTGGGAATCGGACGCTACAACGAGGACATTCTCGAGTGGTTCCGGTTCTTCTCCTTCGCCCTGCGGCCGCGGAAGTCGTTCGTCCGCCGCAATGTCCGGGTTATCGACAGTCGTGAACCCAGTACCGCCGAGGCCGTCTCACTTTATGCGGATCAGCGGATCGTGAGCATCGAGGTGGCCGGCGAGCAGCCGGAGAGGTTTGACCTCGCCATGAGCCCGGGCTCACTGACCGGTTTGATGAGCTGGCTCGAGGCCGCCCCTCCCGGCCTGTTGCGGTACTGATCATTCTTTGCTCCGCATCATCCCCCCAGCCCAGTCTTCTCACACCCCCTCATGAGACGCGTGTCTGTCACTCACTGGACCTGGCGTCGGCGGGCGATTATCGACGCTCGCTAACGGTGCGCTCGCCGCCCGGCACCCAGAGCACGTCGCCGTCAGCGCCGTTCACTGCGCGGGTGAAGATGAAGAGCAGGTCGGACAGCCGATTCAAGTAGGTGATAGCCAGCGGGTTGACTCCGCCGGGTGAGTCGCCTGTCGCGGGCTGGGTCCCGTACCGTTCGGCCGCCGACCAGGCAGAACGCTCGGCCCGGCGTGCCACAGTGCGGGCCACGTGCAGCTGGGCGGCCGCGAGGGAGCCGCCCGGCAAAATGAAGGATCGAAGCGACGGCAGTGGATCACCGAAACGATCGCACCACGACTCAAGTCGGTCGATGGCGGGCTGCTCGATACGGAGTTCCGGAGTGTCGCTAGCGACTTTGAGCGGATTGCTCAGGTCGGCACCGAGGTCGAACAGTTCGTTCTGGATCGACCGTAATACCTCGGCAACCTCAGCTGGCAGCTCGCCGGCGGCCAGGGCGACACCGATGACCGAGTTGGTCTCGTCCACATCACCGTAGGCGGCCACCCGAGGATCGGTCTTCGCGGTCACGGACATGTCGGCGAGGCGGGTCTGTCCGCCGTCGCCGGTCCGGGTGTAGATGCGGGTCAGCCGAACCATGCCGATTACCTTACGCACCCGGGTGCGTCGATCCGCGACCCGATGAGCGCGCCGTGACAAGGTGATGCGCATGATCGGATACCGGTTGACGCTGGTGGTCGCGACGACGATCTGCCTGATCGTCGGCTGCGGCCGGATTCCGTCTGAATCGCCGCTAGCTTCGGCCCCCACGACCTCAGCGAGCGCGTCCGCCGCCGACACATCCGCGACCCCGCACCTGACCGACTCGGGCGCAAGCCCCCACGGGGGAGCCTCGGGCGCAAGCCCCCACGCGGGAACCACGACGACCTGTGAGTACGTCGAGATGGGCTCGGCGGCTCGGCCGGTAAAGCCGCCGAGCGCGACCGGGGTGCCCACGAGCGGCACGGTGACCTACGTCCTGGAGATGACCAACGGCGCCGTACGGCTGACGCTGGATCGCGTCAAGGCTCCGTGCACTGTTCACTCGTTCGAGTCGCTGGCTGATCAAGGCTTTTTCACCCGTACGAAGTGCCCCCGTCTGGTGGATAAGACCTTCTTCATCCTGCAATGCGGTGATCCAACCGGTACCGGCAACGGCGGACCGGGCTACACCTTCGCGGACGAGACTGACGGCACGGAGTCGTACATCAGCGGCGTGGTGGCCATGGCCAGCAGCGGATCGAACAGCAATGGCTCGCAGTTCTTCCTTGTCTGGGACGACTCCACGACGTTGGACGGCAACGCCGGCGCGACCATCTTCGGCCGCATGGATGCCAAGTCCCGCGACGTCGTCGCCTCCATGGCCGCCGAGGGACAGGACGGCACCAACCGGCGAGGGGGAGGCAAGCCCAACAACCC
>DATFOP010000025.1:0-2224 GCA_035265505.1 Propionibacteriaceae bacterium
GCTCGCCCAGGGCGGCGAAACCGCCCACGTCATGCCAGGTGATGGGTAGCCGAACGGCAACCACTCGTGCCGTGCCCTTGCCCTGGGAGACGGGTTCCATCACGGCGTAGTCGACGCTGATCTTGTCCAGCCGAGGGTAGAGCTCGGCCAGCTGGTCGGGCGCCGTCGCAAGTCGGGTCACCGCCCGGTACGTCTGTGGCTGGAGCTGCTCGAGTTGAGCGAGCAACGTTCGGGCCCGCCAGACGAACATTCCCGAGTTCCACCAGTAGTCACCCGAGGCCAGGTAGGCCTCAGCCGTGGCGCGATCGGGCTTCTCTTTGAACTCGACCACCGCGCAGACATCGGGATGCCCGGCGATCGAGGCACCGCGACGCAGGTAGCCGTAGCCCGTGTGCGGTGACGTTGGCACCACGCCGAAGGTGATCAAGACGTCTTTGCTGGCCTCGGCGACCTCGAACCCTTCCACCAGCGCTGAGCGAAAGCTCTCGACCGGGTGCATGATCTGGTCGGCGGTTACCACAGCAATGACGGCAGCTGGATCACGCGCCGCCAGGATGGCGGCCGGCCAGGCCACCGCATTCAGGGAGTCGCGCCCCTCCGGCTCACCAAGAATGTTGGCCGGATCGACCTCCGGCAGCTCCGCGGCCACCAGATGCGCGTAATCCGCGCCCGTGCAGATCAGTACCTGCTGAGGTGGGACGACGCCATCCAATCGCTCGTATGCGATCCGCAGCAGGCTCTTACCGCCGACCACCTTCAGCAGCTGCTTGGGCATGCCCTGGCGGGACAGCGGCCACAGACGCTTGCCCGAGCCTCCTGCCATGATCAACACGTAGCGCATGCGGCTCAGCGTAACGGCGGCCCGGCCGCGATGGCAGCGGTCGGGCGGCCGTACGATCGGCGCTCATGGTGACCTCCATCGCCCAGCGGCTGGACGCGCGGATCCGCAGCGCAAGCGGAGGGGAGCCGCTGATCACGTACTACGAACTGTCCTCCGGTGAGCGGACCGAGCTGTCCGCGACGACGTTCGGCAATTGGGTCGCCAAGACGGCCAACCTCTTGGCTGAGCTGGCGATCGGCGAGGGCGACGTCGTACGACTCGAACTGTGCGATCAAGCGCCCGGTCATTGGGTGACGCTGGTGTGGGAAGCGGCGTGCTGGCGAGCGGGAGCGACCGTGGCCGCCGTCCCGCAGCTGGGCAGAATCGCCGCCGTGGTCGTAGGTCCCGACTGGATGGGATACGAGACGAGCACCGCCACCGAAGTCATCGCGTGCTCTCTGCACCCGCTCGGGCTCGGCTTTCCCGACGAACTGCCGACCGGCGTCCACGACTACGGGCTCGAAGTGCGGGCACAGCCCGATGTCTATTCCGGCCCGCCGATAGCTGCCTCCAGCACCGCGTGGGTGGACGAGGCGCGTTCCTTGACGGCGGCCGAGCTTGCAGACGTGGGTGCGGACGAGCCAGCCCGTCGTCGGCTGATACGGCCCAGCGATCCATGGAGCACCGTGAAGACGGCACTGTTGACTCCGCTCAACTCGGGCGGATCGATCGTTATCGTTGTTGGCGACGACAGTGCTGATTTGTCACGGCTCCACGAAACCGAACGCGTCGACGGCTGATTCAGCATTTTTCCCGACTCGACGCGATAACCTCGCCGGACGCGGGAACTCCCCCGCGTGGTCAGGAGCCCTCTCGCGATTGTGGCGACAGCCCCGGATCACTTCGGAACCATGAGGAGTTCGATTTGATCAAGCCTCGCGCGCGGGCGCTCGCCGCGATGGTAGTCCTGGGTCTGGCGCCACTGGGCCTGGTCGCCGCACCGGCTTACGCCAACACCACGGTGACAGGTTCGTGTACTGACGGAGGAGGGATCGTCTGGCAAACAAAAGTCGAGTGGAAGGGCACCTACGTTCGTTCTGGGGTGACGAAGGTCGGTGTCGACTACGCCGGCTGGAGCACCAATCGAGGTGCGACGGCTACAGATTCGATCGTCAAGACCTACGGCCCCGACGGCAAGCTGTTGAATACGCAGACCACGACCGCGACCTTCGACTACAAGTCGGGAAATGTTTACGACTCTCGCAATCCGGTCAACCCTCCCAGTTCGCCAGGTAAGTCAAAGGTTACGATCACGCTCGGTCGCGATGGCGACGGCTTCCGCAACTGCACCGTGACCTACATTCAGCCAGCGACGAGCGCAGATCCGGTCATCGCGGCTGTGGG
>DATFOP010000026.1:0-2511 GCA_035265505.1 Propionibacteriaceae bacterium
CAAGAACTGGGCGTACCGACAAGATCAACTTCCGTCGACCCACCCGATCGCGGCCGACATGGTCGACCTCGAGGCCATCGAGCTGAACTTCGACGGCATCACCTACGCCAAAGGTGCCGCTGTCCTGGTCCAGCTCGTGGCGTTTGTTGGTCAGGAGGCGTTCTTGAAGGGGTTGCGGGCCTACTTCGCTGAGCACGCCTTCGGCAACACCGAGCTCGCCGACCTGCTGCGGGCGCTGGAACAGGCCTCAGGTCGCAACCTGTCCCATTGGTCCGGGGAGTGGCTGGAGACCGCCGGGGTCAACACTCTCGCGGCCGATTTCGACATCGACGCCGACGGTCGATTCCGCTCCTTCCGGATCGAGCAGAGGGCGGGGCAAGCGCATCCGATACTGCGCAGTCATCGAATCGCGATCGGGCTCTACGCTCGTACCGGAAATACCCTGCAGCGGATCCAGCGGGTGGAAGCCGACATCTCCGGCGCTTCCACCACGATTACCGAGCTCGACGGCACGCCGCAGCCAGACCTCGTGCTGCCCAACGACGACGATCTGAGCTACGCGAAGGTCCGGCTGGATCGGCGCTCCTTGCAAACTGCCGTGGACCACATCGACGAGGTCAGCAGTCCGCTGACCCGGGCGCTGCTGTGGAACGCCGCCTGGGATATGTGCCGCGACGCCGAGTTACCGGCCAGCCAGTACGTGCAGCTGGTGCTGCGCGGAGTGGCCACCGAATCCGACCTGACCGCGGTGCGCTTCATTCTCGGTCAAGCGCAGAGTGCCGCCAACAGCTATGCCCCGGTCCCCCTGCGTTCGCGGTTGCTCGCCCACTGGCAGTCGGGTGTGGGCGAGTTGCTCGCTCATTCGACACCAGGTTCCGATCACCAGCTGGCGCTCGCCCGCAGCTTCGCGGCCGCCGCCGAAGATTCCTCAGCTGCCGAACTGATGCACGGGTGGCTGAACGGCCATGACGTGCCGGAGGGCTTGGCAATCGATCCTGAGCTGCGGTGGACCTTGGTCCTCAATCTGGCTCGACTGGGCCGGCTCACTGATGCAGACATTTCCGCTGAACTGGAGCGGGATGCCACGATCACCGGCGCTCAACAGGCGGCGGGTGCTCGGGCAGCACAGCCCACCGCTGCGGCAAAGGCGAAAGCCTGGCGGTTGGCCGTTGAGGACGACACGACTCCCAATGGGACGCAGAGCGCAATCTGCCTGGGTTTCTGGCAGCGGGGACAGGATGAATTGCTCGCTCCGTACATACCTCGCTACTTTGAAGCGGCAGAGGCGATCTCCTCGGCCTCCGGCATCTGGGCAACCCGAGGAATTTCCCTGCGGAACAACGTGCTGCGCTTCCTCTTTCCCTGGCCAGTGGAGAAGGAACCCTTTCTCCTCGAGCTCGACTCGTGGCTCGAACGCACCGATCTGACCGCTTCCGTGCGGCGGATAATCGACGAAAGACGCGACGATCTCACTCGCGCCCTGCGCTGCCAGTCCGCGGCGGCACTCGTGCCATGACTGACGACGACAGGGATGCTGCACGGAACCCGCGCAGTCATCCGCTGGTCACCGACGTGATGGCGTTGATGGATCAGCTGTACCCCATCAACGCCGCCATGGACTGGGACGTCGTCGGTCTGGCGGTCGGATCGCCGCAGGCAGTGATTAGCAAGATCATTCTCACCGTCGACGTGACCTCCGCAGTCATAGCCCAGGCCGCCGAGGCCGGCGCCGAGTTGATCATCGCCCACCATCCGGTGCTGCTGCGCGGCGTCAGCGCGGTGACGGATGATCATCCGAAGGGCCGACTGGTGCGGGATTTGCTCCGCCATGACATCTGCGTCTACGTCGCCCACACGAACGCCGACGTTGCGGCTGGCGGTGTGGCGTCGGCCCTTGCGGACGCGCTGGGGCTCATCGACAGCAGGCCGATGGTGCCGGATGCGCTCCAGCTCGACAAGATCATCACCTTCGTGCCGAGTGATCACGTCGACGCCGTCCTGGATGCGCTCGCGGTGGCTGGGGCGGGAAAGCTGGGCCCGTACGACCGCTGCGCCTATGTCAGCGAGGGCACGGGCACCTTCCGCCCGCTGGCCGGATCGGCACCGTACCTTGGCGCGGCCGGTGTGATCGAAACCGTGGCGGAGCGGCGGATCGAGATGATCATGCCAAGGCGAGCGCGCGGCTCCGTGGTGGAGGCACTGCTGAGCGTCCATCCGTACCAGACTCCGGCCTACGACGTCATCGAGCTTGCGGACAGCCCCAACCCTGAGGTCGGACTCGGTCGCATTGGGACGTTGCCGGGAGACCTGTCCGTCGGCAGGTTGGCCGATCGGCTTGCCACTGTGCTGCCGGTGACTGCGGTCGGGGTTCGCATTGGGGGCGATCTCGACCACCGTGCTCGTACCGTCGCGGTACTGCCGGGCTCAGGAGACGATCTGTTGGAGACGGCGCACGCCCTGGGAGCTGATGCCTACATCACCTCCGACCTGCGCCACCATCGAGCCTCGGAA
>DATFOP010000027.1:0-26683 GCA_035265505.1 Propionibacteriaceae bacterium
CGCCACCAATGTCGCTGATGCCGATGTTGCGGTGATCACCCCGATCGATCTTGATCACACGCATCTCCTCGGAACCACTCTGGCCGAGATAGCCGGGGAGAAGGCCGGCATCATCAAGCCGGGCGCCCAGGCGATTTTGGCGGGTCAACCATTGGAGGCCGCGCAGGTACTCCTGGAACGCTGCGCCGAGGTCGGTGCCCTGATCCAGCGGGAGGGAATCGAATTCGGGGTGATTGATCGGCAACTGGCGGTTGGCGGCCAGCTGCTGCGGGTTAACGCCTCCGAAGGACCAGTGGATGAGATCTTCTTGCCACTCCACGGAGCACATCAGGCGGCCAACGCAGCGCAGGCCCTGGCCGCGGTCGAGGCCTTCCTTGGTATGAAGGCGCTCAACTCCGAGGTGGCGCGCGAAGGCTTCGCAGCCGTGCGGTCGCCAGGGCGGCTGGAGCTGGTACGGCGGTCGCCAGCCATCGTGCTCGACGCAGCTCACAACCCGCACGGCGCTCGGGCCGCGGCCGCCGGGATCACCGAGGCATTCGGCTTCGCACCGCTGGTCGGTGTCGTCGCCGTGATGGCGGACAAGGACGCCCGCGGACTGCTCCAGGTGTTCGAAGAAATCATGAACTCTGTGGTCATCACCCGGGTGGCCTCGACGTCACGCGGCATGCCCGCCGAAGAGTTGGGCGAGATTGCTGCGGAGGTCTTCGGAGCCGAGCGCGTACGGGTCGCACCTCGGCTTGACGACGCCATCGATGTCGCCGTGGCGCTCGCTGAGGAGTCGGGGGTCGGCCTGCCCGGCGTGCTGATCACCGGATCCGTGGTCGCGGTCGGTGAGGCCCGTACGCTACTCGGCAGTGACGACCACCCCACTCCGGCCGCCGAGGGTGAGCTCGACGACGACTGGGATCCGGACGCTGCTGACGCGGGCGCCAACGAGTCGGTCGACCGCGGGGAATGGCCGTGAATCTGATCACCCTCAATGCCCGCAATCCGATGCGTTCGGTGCTGCTGGCGATCTTGATCTTCGAAGCGATCGTGTTCGGGCTAGCGGTGCCGGTGATGATCTTCAACTCCGATGTCCCGCCCGGTCTCGCGGGCGGCCTCGGGGGTGCTGCGGCGCTGCTCGCCCTGATCTCGGCTGGGATGCTCCGCAAGCCGGCCGGCTACGTTCTGGGCTGGCTCACCCAGTTCGCCGGGCTGGCCCTCGGCATCCTCACCGTCACGATGATCTTCGTCGGCGCGCTGTTCACCGGTCTTTGGGTGCTGTCCTTCGTGCTCGGCAAGCGATTGGACGCTGCGCAGCCTTCGCAGGGCTAGAGCCTCCTCTCGTCCGCTGGGTAGGGTTCCGGCCATGAGCTCACCTGCGACGGCCGCTCCGGCCCAGCGTTCCTTCGTCCTGATCAAGCCCGATGCGATACGTCGCTGTCTGGCCGGAGCGGTGATCAGCCGATTCGAAGCCAAGGGCCTGTCGATCGTCGCCCTGGAACTGCGTCACATCACGGGGGAGCTCGCGGACCAGCACTACGCCGAGCATGTCGACAAGGCGTTCTATACACCGCTGCGCACGTTTGTCACCTCGGGGCCATCAATCGCCATGATCGTGGAGGGAGACGAAGCGATTGAGGTGGTCCGCGCCATCAACGGCGCCACCGATGGACGCAAGGCCGCTCCCGGCACGATCCGTGGCGACTTCTCTTTGTCGAACCGGGAGAACCTGGTCCACGGCTCAGATTCCGCCGAATCTGCCGAGCGAGAGATCGCGCTCTGGTTTCCTGAGCTCCGATAGTGATCAGTGCGGAAGGTTGCCGATCTCGATCGACAGGGGTGGGCCGGCCGATCCGTCAGGTAGCTGACGCCAGAACGTGCCCTTCAGCCCGCGGAACTGCAAGACGGCCTGGTCCAGCACTTCGCCACTGTCCTCGACCGTTTGAGTTACAGTCTCGATCGATACCCTCGACAGGTCGTAGCGCAAGAAGGTGAAGAGCTCGCTGTCGCCGCGGACGCCGGTGAGGCTCGCCGTGGCGGGTTGCCGGCCGAGCGCGCACGTTTCGATGAGTTGCAGGGAGGCCCTCCCTGAGGCTGCGGTGACGACAAGATCATGCAGCACCGCGTGACCTGACCCGGCGCCCGTCGCCATGCCCTGCTTGTTGCTGACCGACCAGCTCCAGGAGGCGACGCGAATCGACCCTTCGTGACCAGTGACCGATGAGTCGCCGGTGATGCCCTCGATGCGCAAGAACCACACCGCCATGCGGCCACCCCTCGTGGAAGAGACGTCACTACGGTAGTGCGTTTAGGCTGGGCTCGTCATGACCCTTGCGAGCACCGAGGCGCCGGTCTCCGTCTTCCCCCTCCTGGAGCCGTTGCTGGCTCGGGTGAGCAAGCCGATCCAGTACGTCGGCGGTGAGTTGAACTCTCAGGTGAAGGACTGGGACGCCGTCGAGGTGCGGTGGTGCCTGAGCTATCCCGACGCGTACGAGGTCGGGTTGCCCAACCAGGGCATCGCCATCCTCTACGAGATCTTGAACGAGCAGGACTGGATTCTGGCCGAGCGGTCGTACGCGGTGTGGGGCGACCTGGAAGCGCTGATGCGGAGCCACGGGCTGCCGCAGTTCACCCTGGACTCGCACCGCCCGGTGGCTGCCTTCGATGTCTTCGGACTGAGCTTCGCGACCGAGCTCGGCTACACCAACATGCTGAACGCTCTCGATCTTGCCGGCATCCCGCTGCACGCAAGCGAGCGGCGAGAGCATGATCCGCTGGTGCTCGCCGGCGGTCATGCCGCCTTCAATCCGGAACCGATCGCCGACTTTCTGGATGCTGCCGTACTGGGCGACGGCGAGGAGATCGCGATCGCGATTTCTGAGGTGATCCGCGAGTGGAAGGCCGACGGTCGCCCGGAAGGACGGGACGGCCTGCTGCTCCGGTTAGCTGCCGGCGGAGCGGTGTACGTGCCGAAGTTCTACGACGTCGATTACCTGCCCGACGGCCGGATTTCCCGCGTGGTGCCGAACCGGAGCGGGGTACCGGACCGGGTGGTGAAGCACACCCTGATGGACCTCGACGCCTGGCCCTACCCCAAGAAACCGTTGGTGCCCCTGGCCGAAACCGTCCATGAGCGCTACTCGGTCGAGATCTTCCGCGGCTGCACCCGGGGCTGCCGGTTCTGTCAGGCGGGCATGATCACCCGGCCGGTGCGGGAGCGCAGCATCGAGGTAATCGGCGCCATGGTTCAGGGCGGGATCGAGGCCACCGGGCTCGAGGAGGTCGGGCTGCTCAGCTTGTCCAGCGCCGATCACTCCGAGATTGGCGACATCACCCGCCAGCTGGCCGATCGGTACGAGGGCACGAACGTCTCGCTCTCGCTGCCCAGCACCCGGGTCGATGCCTTCAACATCGATCTGGCCAACGAACTGTCCCGCAACGGCCGCCGATCGGGCCTGACCTTCGCGCCAGAAGGTGGTTCGGAGCGGCTGCGCAAGGTGATCAACAAGATGGTCACCGAGGAGGATCTGATTCGCACGGTGGCGGCGGCGTACTCCCACGGGTGGCGTCAGGTGAAGCTGTACTTCATGTGCGGTCTGCCCACCGAGACCGATGAGGACGTGCTGGCCATTGCAGACCTGGCCAAGAAGGTCATCGCCACCGGAAGATCGGTGAGCGGGCGCCGGGACATCAGGTGCACGGTGAGCATCGGCGCCTTCGTACCGAAGCCACACACCCCTTTTCAATGGACCGGTCAATGTGATCATGAAACGGTCGACGCCCGGCTGGCCAAGCTGCGGGAGGCGATCCGCAGCGACCGCCAGTACGGCCGAGCGATCGGGTTTCGCTATCACGACGGTAAGCCGAGTGCTATCGAGGGCCTGCTGAGCCGCGGCGACCGCCGGGTCGGCAAGATCATCGAAGCGGTCTGGCGCGATGGCGGCCGCTTCGACGGCTGGAGCGAGCACTTCTCGTACCAGCGCTGGATCGGGTGCGCCCAGACTGGGCTGGCCGGCACCGGCGTCGATCTGGACTGGTACACCATCCGGGAGCGCGACTATGACGAGGTGCTGCCCTGGGACCACCTGGACTCTGGTCTTGACCGGGAGTGGCTATGGGAGGACTGGCAGAACGCCTTGGACGAGACCGAGGTGGACGACTGCCGCTGGACGCCGTGCTTCGATTGCGGCGTGTGCCCGCAATTGGACACCACGATTCAGATAGGCCCGACCGGCCGATCTTTGTTGCCCATTGCCGCCGTCACCAATGGCCTTGCCTAACCTGCTCGAGGGACATTAGGCACAAGGCTGCTTGGTTCTTCGCCGACTTTGAGCCTCGTCGGTGCACTTTGAGCCCGATGGATGGGGCTCAAGGCGTGCCTGCGGGGCTCAAAGTCGGGATGTCAGGAGGGCTTTGCCGGGTCGGATTGTTCGTCCAGGATGTCGTCCAGCGCCTCCCGTACCGCCTGTCGAGTGGCCAGCCGTACCGATGCCGCCCGTTGCAGCTCTTCGTTGTCGGCGTCCGCGATGCGCTGCCGCTCTGTCTGTTCCGCTTCGAGCGCCCGGTCGCGCGCGTACCGGATCCGCTCCATGATGTCCGTGCTCACGTTTGCTCCTTCTTGGACAGCGAGGACTTCAATGCACCCAGGTCTGCGCATATCTGAATCCCGCGCATCTGCATTGGCTAGTGGCAGGGTATGAAAGAGGTACCCAGTCGACTTGGAAGGAAACTCATGGCAGAGGAGACCGGTAGCGTCAGCAGGCTCGCTGAGCTGGCCAGGGATATCAAGATCGCAATGCTGACCACCGTGGACGAGGACGGGCACTTCATCAGCCGGCCGATGGCTCAGCAGGAGGTGGAGTTCGACGGCGATCTGTGGTTCTTCGCTGAGCGGGATTCCCGGGTGGTGCGCAATCTCGCCTTCAATCCGCACGTGGGGGTCACCCTCTCCTCCAACGACACCTGGATTTCGATCGATGGCGAGGCGCATGTGGTCGACGACTCGGCCAAGGTCCACGACCTGTGGAACTCGTGGGTGGAGGCCTGGCTACCGCAAGGTCCCGATGATCCCAACGTGGTGTTGATCAAGGTTAGCGGTCACGGTGCGGAGTATTGGGACACGCCCGGCGGTCGAGTCGCCTCGATCCTGAGCTTCGCCAAGGCCAAGGTGACCGGGAAGCCATACGAAGGCGCCGAGAACGAGCGAGTCGACCTTTAGGCTCCGTTTGGTGGCCCAGAGCGCTATGTGATGCGAGCTCGACAGTGCGTCATCTGATTGTTCCTAGTTCGGATGTCGCGGCCGGGTCGCCAGCCGGTCGAGTCCGTCGATGATCGCCCGCGGGAATTCGTCATCCCCGCCGTGCCCTTGGTCGATGATCACCAGCTCACTGCTGGTCCATCGCCGCGACAGTCGCAGGGCGGTCTCCAGGGGTCCGCTAACGTCGTAACGGCCATGGATGAGGATCCCGGGGATGCCGTTCAGCGACGGGGCATCGCGGATCAGCTGCTCGTCTTCGAGGAAGTGGCCGTTTCGCCAATAGTGTGTAACCAGCCGGGCGAATTGCATTCGGAATTCCGGGTCGTCGAACCACGGGTTGTGCTGCCAGCCCGGCGCCAGCGAGACATGCGCGTCCTCCCAGGCGCACCACTCCCGAGCCGCATGCTCACGGACGTCAGGATCGGGATCGAACAGCAGATCCCCGTACGCGGCTGGGAGGTCGACCGGACTGTCGTCCCAACTTCCCGCGGGCGGCTGTGGCAGGACGGAGGCAAATCGCTCCCACTCGCGGGGAAATATCCGGCCCACCCCCTGGGTCACCCACGCAACTTCGCGCCTCGAGCCGACGCCGACCAGGGCCAGAAGGAGTGCGAGCACTCGCTCGGGATGAGCTTGGACGTAGGCCAGAGCCAGGGCCGTTCCCCAGGACACGCCCACCACGGTCCAGAAATCGATGCCCAGAAGCTGACGAAGTTGTTCAATGTCGCCGACCAGATGCGCTGTCGTATTACTGCTGAGATCCGCATCTGGATCGCTGGCCAGCGGCCGGCTTCGACCACAACCACGCTGATCAAAGATCACCGCCCGGTACAGCTCGGGATCGAAGTATCGGCGGGAGCCGGGTGAGCTACCGGCACCAGGCCCACCGTGCAGAAACACCACCGGGCGGCCGTCGGGTTTGCCGCAGCACTCCCAGTAGATCTGATGACCATCGTCGGTCACCATGGTGCCCGTCTCGTACGGGTCGATGGGCGGGAAGCGCTCGAACACCTCGCCAGTCTGCCGCTCTGCGACGCTTGCGGCCGGGCGGGTAGGTTTGCTCGGCGTGGCCGGTCGTACCCAGCCCGAACAGCACGCCCCGCCGAGGCAGCGGCTACGGATCCGATACGCCAAACGAGGTCGTGCCCGCTTCACCAGCTCCCGGGACTTCGGCCGCGCATTCGAGCGGGCGCTCCGCCGAGCCGATGTGCCGATGGCGTACTCCTCCGGCTTCTCGCCGCATCCGCGCATCTCGTACGCGAATTCAGTTCCCACGGGGGCGGCGAGCGAGGCGGAGTATCTGGAGATTGGCCTGATCGAGCCCTGCGATCCGGAGAAGGTGCGGGCGGCATTGGACGCGGCATTGCCGCCGGGCCTGGACATCCTGGAGGTCGTTTCGGCTTCCCGAACACCGCTCAGCGACCTGCTGACCGGTTCGCTGTGGCGGATCGATTTCGTGGGGGTGCCGGACGCCGTGCTTGAGTATGCCGTCGACCGCTTCCTAGCAGCGTCGTCCGTGCCGGTCCAGCGCATGACGAAGAACGGCCTCCGGGACTTCGATGCACGCAACGCTGTGATGTCGTTGTCGATTGACAGAACGTCGCTGCTGCTCCTGGCCTCTCATTCAGCCCCGCTGGTCAGACCCGACGATGTTCTTGCCGCCCTCGGCTGGCTCGCGCCTGACTTCCAACCCAGCGAAGTGCCCCTCTGCACTCGGCTCCGGCAAGGGACGCTCAACTCCAGCACAGGGGAGATCGACGAACCCGCCTCCACCGCGCCGCCCGAGCGCTGATGCACGATGGCCGTTGGGACATGTGGGATACTGGCTGCGGTTCGAGTGCGGGGGCGCTCGACCTCGATGAATGCAACGACGTGACAGGTCGTTGCTCGAAGCGCGCCGATGCTCCACCGCGACGAGCGCCCACTGAGAGTGGGCGCCTGACCGCGGGAGCACTTGCCGCTTCGCATCGCCTACGCAAGCTTCCGCAGCCCAGTTGACCTGGAGCCGCGAACGAACTTGGCGCGGTCATTCGCGCCGTTGAGGAGTCCGGATGCTCGATCACGAGCCCGACACGAATACCCAACCCACAACCAATGCAGCAGATCCGGTCGATTCGCCGCCGCCCGCCCGGCGGCGACGAGCAGCCGTACGGGCGGCTGGCCCGCCAGGAGGCACCGAGGGGGCTCCGGTCATCGAGACCGTGAGTTCGACACCGGAGCACCCCACGGAGGAGCCGACAGGCCCGGGGTTCGCCGGAGGAGAAGGTGCTGCAGCGCAGCCGCCTGACCTGCCAACCGCGAGTGAGCCGCCCCCACCCCGGACGGCCGCCAAGAGGGCCCGCACGACCTCGCCAGCGAAGAAGGCTGCAGCCAAGAAGACCTCCCGGACGGCAGCGGAACCGGCTGATCGGGCTGGTGACTCGACCGCACCCGCGCCGCGCAAGCGGGCTTCGAAAAAGGCCGCTGCGACGGCTGCTGACGAGACGCCCCCGGCCGTCGCTGGCCCTGCTGATCCGTCGCAGGCCGACCAAGCCGTCGACGTACTGCCCAATGCCGCAGTCAACAGTGTGGACGAGCCCGCGACGGTGGACGTGCAGGCGTCGCCGGCGGCCGAGCTGGAGCCATCCGGCGAATCCATCGGCGTTGTCGACGCGGAGCAGGCGCAGCCCACCACTGACCAAGAGGTGGTTTCGCCCCGCGACGAGCAGCCCCCCTTTGACGACTCTCTTGATGGCGTCGAGGAGGGTTTGGAAGAGGCTACTGAGGAAGAGGCCACTGAGGAACAGGCTGCGGTCGCCGGCGAGGAGCCGGCCCGCCGCCGTCGGCGGCGGCGTGGTGGGAGGCGCCGGCGACGTGGGGATGACGAATCAGACACTGAAGAGGCCCGCGGTCCCGACAACCTGGAATTGCCATCAGGCGACGAGATCGAGCAGTTAGCGGACGGTCTAGCCGAGGCTGCAGCAGTGCCTGCAGCCGATGAAATCGCCGCCGGTGAGGAGAGCTCCGAGCAGGATGGCCAACGCAGGCGTCGGCGCCGGCGGCGCAGACGAG
The DNA here is from genome assembly GCA_035265505.1 of Propionibacteriaceae bacterium. Lineage (GTDB taxonomy): Bacteria > Actinomycetota > Actinomycetes > Propionibacteriales > Propionibacteriaceae > Microlunatus. The sequence goes on from DATFOP010000027.1 coordinate 8,294, forward strand.
GCGAGGATGCCGGCGCTGCCCCAGATGATCCCACCGATGTGGTCGTACGGGTTCGGGAGTCACGTCGCGAACGATCCAGCCAAGCGGTCACCGGCATCGAAGGTTCCACCCGGATGGAGGCCAAACGGCAGCGTCGACGCGAGGGCCGCGAGGCTGGCCGCCGCAGAGTACCCATCCTCAGCGAGGCGGAGTTCCTGGCCCGGCGCGAGTCGGTGGTCAGAAAGATGATCATCCGGCAGCGCGAGGACCTGGCTCAGATCGCGGTGCTCGAGGACGACATCCTGGTCGAGCACTACGTCGACCGCGACTCGGCCACGTCCTTGATCGGCAACGTCTACCTCGGCCGGGTGCAGAATGTGCTGCCGTCCATGGAGGCGGCGTTCATCGACATCGGCCGCGGCCGCAACGCGGTGCTCTACGCCGGCGAAGTTGACTGGGATGCGTTCGGCGCCGAAGGCCAGAACCGCAAGGTCGAGAAGGTGCTCAAGTCAGGGCAAACGGTCCTCGTTCAGGTGTCCAAGGATCCGGTCGGGACCAAAGGCGCACGGCTGACCAACCACGTCTCCATCCCCGGTCGATACCTGGTCTATGCCCCCAGCGGCCACCTCTCTGGCATCTCACGAAAGCTGCCGGACAACGAGCGCAAGAGGCTGCGGGACATCTTGTCCGACCTGGTGGGCGAGGCCAGTGTCATCGTGCGGACGGCCGCCGAGGGTGCGTCGGAGGAGGAGCTGGTTCGCGACGTCAACCGGCTGCAGGCACAGTGGCAGGACATCGAGAAGAAGGTTGCCGCCGGCAACGCGCCGCAACTGCTCTACGGCGAACCGGACCTCACCGTCCGGATCGTCCGCGACTTGTTCACCGAGGACTTCGGCGAGCTGATCATCCAGGGCAACGGCGGCATGAACGACGCCTACGACTCGGTGGAGGCGTACGTAACACATGTAGCTCCGCACCTCAAGGATCGGCTGAGGCGCTGGGAGGCCGACGCCGACCTCTTCGACGAGTACCGGCTGGACGAACAGATCGCCAAGGGTCTGGAGCGCAAGGTCTTTCTCCCGTCCGGCGGCTCATTGATCATCGATCGCACCGAGGCCATGACGGTGATCGACGTGAACACCGGCAAGTTCACCGGAGCGGGCGGCAACCTGGAAGCCACGGTCACGAGCAACAATCTAGAAGCGGCCGAGGAGATCGTCCGGCAGCTGAGGCTGCGCGACATCGGCGGCATCATCGTGATCGACTTCATCGACATGGTGCTGCCCAGCAACCGTGAACTGCTGCTACGACGGCTCGTTGAGTGCCTCGGCCGCGACCGGACGCGACATCAGGTGGCGGAGGTCACGAGCCTTGGTCTGGTTCAGATGACGCGAAAGCGGATCGGCACAGGTCTACTGGAGGCGTTCAGTACGGAGTGTCCTGTGTGTCACGGGAGCGGTGTCGAATTGCACGACATGCCCGTAGCGACGCAGCGGCAGGCTGACGGCGGCGCTCGGGACCCCCGCCCAAGAGAGCCGCGTGGGCGAAGTGACCGTCGCAAGTCCGAGGCTTCGACCAGCACTTCGGCAAGCACTGGTGATGACGCCGGTTCCGCGAACGGCGACTCCGACCGGGAAACCGGCGCCCGGCGGGGCCGGCGCAGCCGCACGACGCGTCCTGAATCTGTCGAAGGACCAACGGCGACTGAGGCAGCCCCTCTCGAGCGCGAAGCGGCAGCGGCTGGCTGACTGGTGATCGCCGCTAAGACTCCGTACGTGATCGCGATTGTCGGAGCAGGGCCTTCGGGGATTTATGCCGCGGAAGCGCTCATCCAACAAGCCGAGGTGCCGGTGGAGATTGCAGTGATCGACCGGCTACCCGTGCCCTTCGGCCTCGTGCGGTACGGAGTCGCACCTGATCACGAGTCGATCCGCTCGATCCGAAACACATTGGAGCGGACTCTGGAGCGCCCCGAGGTGCGTTTCTACGGGGACGTCACCATCGGGGCCGACCTGCAGATCGAGGAGTTGCGGCAGGTGGTCGATGCCGTGATCTACGCGTATGGCGCGGGAAGCGACCGGCGACTCGGCATTGTGGGCGAGGACCTGAGGGGCAGCATCGCTGCGCCCGAGTTCGTCGCCTGGTACTGCGGTCACCCGGATGTCCACCCCGATCTTGATCAACCAGCAAGTGATGGCCATCTGGTCGCCACTGCCATCGACGAGCTGATCTCCACGGCGTCCCAGGCGGTGGTGGTCGGGGTCGGCAATGTGGCCTTGGACGTCGCCCGCGTGTTGATCAAGTCGGCTCCGGAGCTCACGGACACCGACATGCCCGACGATGTGCTGGAATCCCATGCTCGCAAGGGCATTTCCGAAGTGCACATCCTCGGGCGCCGCGGTCCTGCCTACACCTCGTTCACCACCAAGGAGTTGCGGGAACTAGGTCAATTGCCGGGCGTCGACGTGATCATGGCAGCCGATGATCTAGACCTTGACGAGTCAAGCCGCGCTGTCGTAGCCAGAGATAAGGTCGCCGCCCGCAACGTCGCGGTGATGCGGGAATGGGCCGACCGGAAGCCAACCGGCGCGGACAAGCGGATCTATCTGCACTTCTGGTCTCGACCGACACGGATCCTCGGCAGTGAGCGCGTCGAGGGCGTGCACGTGGAACGGACGGCGATCAACTCCGACGGCTACGTGGTGGGCTCGGGGGGTAACCGCGACATCGCGGCGCAGCTGGTCGTGCGCGCGGTCGGATATCGCGGGCGCCCGCTGCCTGGCGTTCCCTACGACGAGAGCACGGGCCGGGTACCGCACGCGGAGGGACGGGTCATTCGTGATCATGGCTTTTCCGCTGACGAGTACGTGACGGGCTGGATCAAGCGAGGTCCGACGGGAGTCATCGGGACAAACAAGTCGGACGCCGTCGAAACGGTCACCTCGTTGCTGGCTGACATCCACGATGGCGCTGTGGTGCCGCACGGGCGTTCCGGTGATCTTGATCGGCTGCTGTCTCAGCGCGGCATTGATCCGCTGGACATGCCCGCTTGGCATCGGATTGATGCGGCTGAGATCGAGTTAGGTCGAAGCCGCGGCCGCCGCCGCACGACGTTGGCGCACCGCCGGGAGCTGCTTGCGGCTGCTGGAGATGATCACTCGCTCGCCTGAACCCCCGATTGTTGGGGCACTCGAGCTGACGGGTCACTCGACGGGATTGAGGCGGCGCGCCCTCAGCGGCGAGCCGGCATAGGCGGGTCCGGGGCGAGAGTGCCGTCCGGGGCAATGTGCTCGAAGATTTGCTGGACCATGGCGATCACGTGCGGATCCTCGACAGTGTAGATCTGGCGGCGGCCGTCGCGTCGACCACTGATGATCCCCGCCAATCGAAGCTTCGTCAGGTGCTGGCTCGCGGTAGCAATGCCCACCCCGGCTCGAGCCGACAGCGTGCCCACGTCGTATTCGCCTTGGGCGGCCAAGGCAACGAGGTGCAGACGAACGGGAGCGGAGAGCAACGCGAAGGTCCGTGCAGCAACGTCCAACTGTGGACGAGTCGGCTCAGGGATCACGGGGATATTGTCCCGCTCTGACTTTGCGGCAACGATCCGAAACCGCGACGCCGGAGCTGCTGCTTGCTCTCGCAGTGTGATCTGAACCACAACACTTCATTATTTGCGTAACTAACGAAATGTTGACAGCATTGATGGCATGTTGCGAGCGGTCCGACCAGTCCTGCTCTGCCTTCTGCTGGTGCTGCCGGCGATCGTGCTGAGGTTGAGTGGAGCTCAGCCCGGTGCACCGGTGGCTCTCCTGATCTACGGCGGCGCCGTCGTCGCCGCCTCCTTTGTGCTGGCCTGGGCCGCCGAAGCCGCCGAGGTCGATATTTCCAGTGGGCTCGCGGTGGCGCTCCTCGCCGTGATCGCTGTGCTGCCGGAGTATGCCGTCGACCTGTACTTCGCGTATCGCGCGGGCGAGCGGCCGGAGTATGTGCAGTACGCCGCCGCCAACATGACCGGCTCCAACCGGTTGCTGCTGGGTCTCGGCTGGTCGGTCGTCGTCCTGATCTCCCTCTTCCTCGCCAGCCGGCAGTCCGGCAGGCCAGTTCAGATGCTGATCTTGCACCATCGCTACCGCCTTGAGCTTGGCTTCCTGCTGGTGGCGTCCCTGATTGCTTTGGTCATCCCGCTGACCGGCGAAATCCATCTTGTGCTCGGGATTGCCTTGTTGGGCTTCTTCGTCTTCTATCTGATCCGAGTTTCGCGGGGCGACGGCGCGGGGAACGAAGAGAGAGAGCTGATCGGACCGGCCGCTCGGATCGGCAGCCTGGCACCGAGCCAGCGCCGGCCCCTCGTCGTCGCCATGTTCGCTGGATCAGCGCTGGCCATCCTGGCTTGCGCGGAGCCGTTCGCCGAAGCGCTCGTGGGCAGTGGCGCGGCGCTGGGGATAGACCACTTTCTCCTGGTCCAGTGGCTGGCGCCACTGGCCTCCGAGGCCCCAGAGTTCATCGTGGCGATCTTGTTTGCGGTGCGCGGCAAGGCGGCGATGGCGCTCGGCATCCTGATCAGCGCGAAAGTGAACCAGTGGACCCTCCTGATTGGCAGCCTGCCGGTCGCGTACGGACTCGGCGGCGGCTCGGCGGCCCTGGTGCTGGATTCCCGGCAAGTGGAGGAGATGGTGCTAACCACGACGCAAACCCTGATGGGGGTGGCCATCTTGCTGATGCTGCGGTTCCCGCGGTGGGCGGCGTGGACGCTGCTGGGTCTGTTTGCGGTGCAATTCGCCATCCCCGGTACGCAGGGCCGCTATCTCATCTCGGCCGTCTATGCGGTGATCGCCTTCATCTCGCTGATCAACTTCCGCCACCAGATCTTGCCGACACTCACCGCACCATTCCGCCGGACGGTGCCAGCTCAGACCCGCCAGCCGGACAGCGTGCCGGTCTGATCGACCTAGGTCGCGACAAGGTAACCCTTCTCGTCCAAGGTGACCGGAATGGGGTCGGAGATCTCGAACGAGTCGATGCCTTTCGGCTCAGCGTTGCGGAAGCCCATGATCACCCAGCTGCCGTCCCGGCGTTGAACCAGGGGCGCGGCGAAGAGGTCCGGCTCGGCGGTGAACGGTCTGGCCAGGTCGATGTCCCACGGCCCAGTGAGACCAGGGGAAGGCAGCGACCAGGTGCAGTACTCGCCTGATCGGGTGATGCGCTCAGCCGTCATCTCCTGCGGGTGGCAGGTAAAGACCAGTACCGGCCGGCCGTCGATGATCTTGTTCTGCAGAACCTCGAGCTGGCCGAAACCGGCCCCTGGTCCGCAGAGCGGTGGTCCGAGCCGCCAGTGCCTGAGATCGTCGCTGCGGGCATGCGCGATCACCCCGTCGTCGTTGACGGCGGCGTGGGCGTCGCGGGCGCTGATCAGCAAGTGCCAGCCTTTTCCATCCGGGTCGGCGAAGACCAGAGGGTCGCGCCAGGTCTCGCTGCTCCGTTCGATATCCGGTCCTTGGGTAGGCGCCGGCTTGATCGCCAACGTCTTGTACCAGCGGGGGTCCGGGAAGACGGCCGGCTCGTCCGACACCCGGTGCCACGCGTGCAAATCGGTGGACACGGCAGCGCCGATGCGTTGATCGAACAAGTGATGCCCGGCGTGCGAGATGGCGGTGTAGAACATCCACCACTGCCGTCCGTCGTTGATCACCGAGCCGGTCCACACCGCCATGTCGTCGAAAGCGCTCCGCCCGACCTCCGATGGCGCAAAGCTGGTGCCGAGATAGTCCCAGTTCACCAGGTCCTCGGACGTTGCGTGTCCGATTGTGGCGTTCACGTGTCGCCGCCCGGGATCACGAAGCGAGCGCGGAGCCTGCAGGAAGAACAAGTGGTAAAGACCACCGTCATCGGCGACCCAGGAATCCCAGACGTAATAGTCATCCAGCCGCAGCACGAAACAATCCTGGCTCAGTCACACCTGCTGAGGCAGGGTTTCGGGACTAGCTCGCGATCACCAAGCGCCGCATCAGCTCGTCGAGGGTCCGTTCAGGATCGGTCGTGATCCCGGCGTGTACGGGTGACGGCTGAACCACGGTGCTGCGCGGCGCGGTCAACATCCCAAACCGGTGCGCCAGCCCGTCGTTCTGTCGGGCCTGTCCCACGGGCTCAAGACACGCCGTGACCACGCCCTCGGCCGCGGTGCGGACAGCGTCGAGATCGACCTCGGCGGTCAGCGCCCGAAGCCGGGCGTCGTCGACCGCCACGGCCGCTCGCAGGAACTCGCATTGCTGGCAATAGAGGATGATGCCGACATTGATGAACTCGCCGCGGTCGACGCGTGGCACAGCTCGCAGGACGGCGTACTGGAACGGAAATCTCATGGCAGCCATTGGTCCGCTGCGGCAAGCCGTGCGAGGAGATAGTCGCGGTAGCGGCAGCGCGCCGAGGCCGCGTCGGCCGGTGCCTGGGGATCAGGCCGGTCAGGATCAGGGAGCAGCCAGGCGTCCGGCACGAGCTCGAGAATCCCCTCCAGCAGGGCAGGGGTCACCGTGCTGGCAAGTTGATCATGCCTGCTGCGCGGATCAGCTCGACCGGCAAGAACATGGTCGCCGTAGTCGTACGCGGAAGTCGCGAACCGGTCCGGATCGCCCCACGCATGGTGGAACCTCAGGCATGCCCCGTGATCGATAGCCCAGAGGTTCTTGTGCCAGATCAGCAAATTGGTGTTGCGGGAGCTGCGATCGACATTCGCGACAAAGGCGTCCAGCCAGATCACTGCCGCCGCCTGCTCCGCCGCCACCGGAAAGGACCGGTCATAGCCAACCGATCCCGGCAAGAAGTCAACGGCGAGATTCAATCCTGCGCTGGCCGCAACGAGTGCCTGAACCTCCTCATCTGGTTCTCGCCGCCCGATCTCTGCATCGACGACGATGAGCGCAAGATCCGGCGTCCGAATGCCCAGGGACCGAGCAAGCTCACCGACGACCACCTCGGCCACCAGAGCCTTCGGCCCTTGTCCTGCGCCCACGAACTTCACGACGTAGATGCCATCGTCATCGGCCTCGACCAGCCCTGGCAGAGAGCCACCCTCGCGCAGCGGCGTAAGGTACGCCGTTGCGAAGATGCGCGGCAGCACGGAAGAAGAGTATCCAGGCAGGGATCCAGGCCCACTCGTTTTCGACCGGCGCCGTTGGGGAGCACGCGCAGCGTGGTCCGGGACAGCCGGGGCAATGCTCGGTGTTGCACAGCTGGTCTTTGCGGCGCGCGTTTGACCCTAGTCGAGCACGGCGAGTAACCTAGATCCTCGGTGTGCGCTTCGGCGCACACTTTTGGTATGCCGGTTTCGAACCTGCTTCAAGAGCAGCCGAATACGGTTATGCGCTCAGATATCCATAAGAGAGTAGGTCAGGCGTGTACGCGATCGTGCGCAGCGGCGGGCGCCAGCACAAGGTTGCCGTCGGCGACGTCATCGAAATCGACCGGCTCGACGACGCGGTCGGTGCGCGCGTGAGTCTGCAGCCGCTGATGCTGGTTGACGGCGATCGCGTCACCACCGGAGCTTCAGACCTCGGCTCTGCCTCGGTGACCGCCGAGGTGCTGGCGGAGACGAAGGGCCCGAAGATCCGGATCTTCAAGTACAAGAACAAAACTGGCTACCGGAAGCGCCAGGGTCACCGCCAGCGGTACACCCAGGTCAAGGTCACCGGGATCGAGAACTGAGGCAGACAGATGGCACACAAGAAGGGCGCATCGTCCACCCGGAACGGGCGTGATTCCAACTCCCAGCGCCTTGGCGTCAAGCGTTTCGGCGGCCAGCTGGTCAACGCCGGCGAGATCATCGTCCGCCAGCGCGGCACCCACTTCCATCCCGGTGACGGCGTCGGCCGTGGCGGTGACGACACGTTGTTCGCGTTGGTCGAAGGGCATGTCGAGTTCGGGACCAAACGAGGACGCCGCGTGGTGAACGTCACCCCACCGGCCGAGGCCACCGCCTCGGTCCAGTAGTTCATCGGCAGCCGAGAAGGGTGGTCCAGCTTCTGGGCCGCCCTTTTTCGTTTCATCGCAGGTAATGAGGAGGTGCATTCGTGGCCATCCCGAGCTTCGTCGATCGGGTCACGCTGCACGTCTACGGCGGGAAAGGCGGCAACGGCTGCGCCTCAGTACATCGGGAGAAGTTCAAGCCGCTCGGCGGACCCGACGGTGGCAATGGCGGTGACGGCGGATCAGTCATCGTCCGTGTCGAGGCCGGCCTTACCACGCTGGTGGACTACTACCGGGAGTCGCACCGCCGAGCCACGAATGGGCAGCCGGGGAAGGGGAGCCACGCCAACGGCGCCAACGGTGACACGGTCGTCCTCCCCGTTCCCAACGGCACCGTGGTCACCGATGCCGATTCCGGCGAGGAATTAGCCGACCTGACCGGGATCGGGGCTGAAGTCGTCGTCGCTAGAGGCGGTCGCGGCGGCCTCGGCAACGCCGCGCTGGCCTCCAGCACCCGGAAAGCGCCCGGCTTCGCCCTGCTCGGTGAGGATGGGGAGACGCGGACCATCACCTTGGAGCTCAAACTGGTGGCCGATGTCGGGCTCGTCGGCTATCCGAGTGCCGGCAAGTCATCGGTCGTCGCGGCGATCTCTCGGGCACGCCCCAAGATTGCGGACTATCCCTTCACAACGCTCGTCCCCAACCTCGGCGTGGTGGTGGCCGGCGACGTCACCTACACCGTCGCCGACGTGCCGGGGCTTATCGAGGGGGCGAGTACAGGGCGCGGCCTCGGCCACGACTTCCTCCGCCATGTTGAACGCTGCGCGGCCTTAGTCCATGTCATCGACTGCGCGACCGTGGAGCCGGGCCGAGATCCCCTCCATGACCTGGACGTCATTGAAGCGGAACTCGCGGCTCATGGCGGGCTGGCCGATCGGCCACGCGTGGTTGCTCTGAACAAGATCGACGTGCCAGACGCGCGGGAACTTGCTGAGCTCGTCGAGGAGGATATGGCCGAGCGTGGCTGGCCGGTCTTCGCGATCTCGACCAAGACCGGAGAGGGCATGCGGCAGCTGACGTACGCACTGGCTGAGCTCGTTGCCGCCCGCCGTGCTGCCGAGCCCCCGCCCGCTGCAGCCCGAATCGTGTTGAAGCCCAAGCCTGTGGGCGGGCAGCCCGAGTTCGAGGTTCAGCGGGAGGGCGACTTGTGGCGAGTACGTGGTGAGAAGCCCGAGCGCTGGGTTCGGCAGACCGACTTCAGCAACGCCGAAGCGGTCGGCTACCTTGCCGATCGACTCCACCGCATTGGCATCGAGGACCGGCTTCTCGAGCTCGGCGCTCGGGCGGGCGACGGGGTGGCGATCGGCGGCGCGGACGCGGTCGTCTTCGACTTCGCCCCTCAGATCGACATCGGAGCCGAGATCTTGAGCCGGCGCGGTGAGGATCCCCGGTTCGCCGAAGGGCGGCCAGCAGCCGTACGGCGACGTGAACGCGACCGCGCCTATCACGCGGCCTTGGAGGACGACGATGCGTGAGCCGATCGCGGCCGCGCATCGAGTCGTCGTCAAGGTCGGATCGTCGTCACTCACCACTGCCGCGGGGGGCATCGACCCAGATCGAATCCGCGCGCTGGTCGACATCCTCGCCGGCACGCGCCTGGGGGGCCGCGAGCTGGTCCTCGTGTCCTCCGGCGCGATCGCCGCCGGCCTGGCGCCGCTCGCGCTGCGAGCGAGGCCTCAGGATTTGGCCACCCAGCAAGCCGCGGCATCGGTCGGGCAGGGGCTGTTGATCGGCCAGTACACGCGGCTCTTCGGCCATCACGGACTCGGCGTCGGACTGGTCTTGCTCACCGTGGATGACGTCACCCGGCGCGGTCACTACCGCAACGCGTACCGGACGTTCGGCCGACTGCTGGAACTCGGTGTGGTGCCCATCGTCAATGAGAATGACACCGTGGCGACCCACGAGATTCGGTTCGGCGACAACGACCGGCTGGCGGCCTTGGTCGCACATCTGGTCCACGCTGACGCCTTGATCTTGCTCAGCGATGTGGATGCGCTCTACACCGAGCGCCCGACCAAGCCGACCGCCCGGAAGATCACGGATGTGCGGTCCGAAGAGGATCTCGAGAGCGTCGACTTTGCCAGTAGGGGCGTCGCGATCGGCACCGGAGGCATGATCACCAAGGTGGATGCGGCACGCATCGCCACGTCCGCCGGCATTCCGGTCGTCCTTGCCGCTGCCGAGGACGTGCAGCCCGCACTGCAAGGAGAACCCGTCGGCACTTTCTTCCACCCCACGGGGCGGCGGCGGCCGACTCGGCTGCTGTGGCTGCGGCACGCCAGCGACGCCCGCGGGGTCCTGGTCCTCGACGACGGTGCCGTACGGGCGGTGGTGCAGCGTAACGCCTCCCTGCTGCCAGCCGGCATCACGGCCGTACGCGGTCAGTTCTCGGCCGGTGAGCCCGTGGATCTGGCGGATTCCGACGGCGTGGTCGTGGCCCGTGGCCTGGTGAACTACGACTCCCACGAGCTTCCGGCTCTGCTCGGGCGCAGCACGCACGAGTTGACGGCTCAGCTTGGCACCGGCTACGACCGTACGGTTGTCCACCGGGATGCGCTGGTGGTGATGGAGACCGCCGACACCACAGGCTGAGCGCTGACCACCGAATCTGCCCACGCTGCCGGGGAGCGGTCGTTGTGTCGGCGCGGTGAGGCACCATGGTCAGATCATGGAGGAGCTCTTTTTCGACCAGTACGACACTCAGGTGGGCGTGGTGGGCGTCCTGGCCGGGCCGGCAGGTCTGCGCAGAACCGGTTGGCGCCTGGACCCGCGTGGCGCATCGATCGAGCCGGATGAGACGGTGCAGCAAACGATCGGCCAGCTGAGGGAGTACTTCGCGGGACAGCGACGGCAGTTCGAGTTGCCCCTCGACCTGCCACCGCTGCCATCGGTGACCGAGGCGGTGTTGCGTGCGCTGATGACGGTCGAATATGGGGAAACGATCACTTACGGTGAACTCGCCGAGCGGAGCGGTACCGGTGTGCCAGCGAGGGCAATCGGTTCGATCATGGCCGCAAATCCGGTGCCCATCGTGATCCCCTGCCATCGGGTGGTGGCCAGTGATGGGCTCGGCGGGTACTCGGGCGGCGAACCGGGGCGCAGCCTGGAAACCAAACGCTGGCTGCTGGAGAACGAAGGGGCCTTGCCACCAGCACTGATTTGAGGAATCGCGGCATAATTCATCACATGATGACTTCTGCCCGGACGGGATGTTGCATCGTCGGCGGCGGTCCAGCCGGAATGATGCTGGGGCTCTTGCTCGCGCGCGGCGGCGTCGAAACCACGGTCCTGGAGAAACACGGCGACTTCCTCCGGGACTTCCGTGGCGACACCGTGCACGCGTCAACGCTCACCTTGCTGGATGAGCTGGGGCTCGGCCAGAAGCTCGCCTTGCTGCCCGCCCGCTGGGTGGAGCGGGCCAGCGTCGAGCTGGACTCCGGCAGGTACGACGTGGCCGACATGACGAGGATCCCGGGGCCGCACAAGCACATCGCGTTCGTTCCTCAGTGGGACTTCCTCGACGTCCTGGCCGAGGCTGGGGAATGCGAGCCGCACTACTCGCTGATCATGAATGCCGATGTCATGGACCTGATCACCGATGACGGAAGAGTCAGCGGAGTCCTCTACACCCGAGAGGGCATGACTCATCGGCTCGAGGCTCCGCTCGTCGTGGCCTGCGACGGAAGGACCTCCGTCGTCCGGAAACGCGCTGGACTCCGTCCGTACACCTTCGGTGCGCCGATGGATGTCCTGTGGTTCCGATTGCCTCGGCTGGCCGGGGACCCGGAAGGCGGTCTGGGTCGGGTTTCCAGGAAACTGCTGTTGATCTTGATCGATCGCGGCGACTACTTTCAGGTGGGCGTGGTGATCAAGAAGGACTCGTACGAATCCCTGCGGAATGCTGGCATCGAAAGCTTCCGCCAACGTTTGGTGGATGCCCTGCCGTGGCTTGATGGCCGTGGCGAGATGCTCTCGTCCTTCGACGATGTTCGGCTCTTGACCGTGGTCCTCAGCCGGCTCCAACGCTGGTACGTCGACGGTCTGCTGTGCATCGGTGACGCGGCCCACGCGATGTCGCCGGTGGGCGGGGTGGGGATCAATCTGGCCATCCAGGACGCTGTGGCGGCGGCCCGCGTGCTCGTGCCGGCGCTCCGTACGGGATCGGTGACTACGGAGACGTTGCGCCGAATCCAGCGTCGGCGCTGGTTGCCGACGGTGATCACGCAAACGTTCCAACGGATCGCTCATCGATTCGTGGTGGCGAGCAGGGTCGATGCGAACGCAGCAACGGAGCCCACCAGTCCGCCCTCGGTGATGAAGCTGCTACAGCGGTTTCCTGTGCTCCAAGGCATTCCGGCCGCCTTCATCGCCATCGGCGCGCTGCCTGAGCATGCGCCGGAGTTCGCTCGACGCTGATTGCCTGCAGCTAACCCCGTTTGCGCGACGATAGATTTGAGTGATGAGCGTACGTCATCAAGCGCTGCGTGCACGCGAGGCGAGCGTGGTCTTGGCTAGTGCCACCCGAGCGACCAAGGACGCCGCGCTCCACGCCATGGCCGACGCCCTGGCTAAGGCGGAGACCGCGGTTCTGGATGCCAACGCGGGCGACATCGCCCGGGCTGAGCAGGACGGGACCGGCGAGGCGCTGATCGACCGGCTTCGGCTGACCCCTGAGCGGGTCGCCGGGATGGTCGACGGCCTGCGCCAACTGGCAGGGTTGCCTGACCCGGTCGGCGACGTGGTTCGTGGCTGGACCAATGCCAACGGCGTTCAGGTCCGTCAGATTCGGGTGCCGTTCGGGGTCGTCGGCATCATCTACGAGGCACGTCCCAATGTGACGGCAGACGCCGGTGGAATCTGTCTCAAGTCGGGCAATGCGGCGCTGCTTCGCGGATCGTCCTCGGCCGCGGAATCCAACGCGGCTGTTGTCGAGGCACTTCAGGCCGGGGTGGTAGACGCGGGCCTGCCCGCCGAGGCGATTCAACTTGTGCCCGGACCCCGAGAGGTGACCAACGACTTGATGGCGGCGCGCGGCCTGGTTGATGTCTTGATCCCGCGTGGCGGCGCAGGATTGATCGACACCGTGGTGCGCAACAGTCAGGTGCCGGTGATCGAGACCGGCATCGGCAACTGCCACCTCTTCGTCGACGCAACAGCTGACCAGCAGATGGCCCTCGACATCTTGATCAACGCGAAGGTGCAACGGCCATCGGTGTGCAACGCTGTTGAAACACTGTTGGTGCACGCCGACGTGGCGCCAGGCTTCCTGCCCACCGCGCTCGCGTCGTTGGCCGATCACGGCGTCACGGTGCACGGCGACGAGCGAGTTGCCGAGTACGGCACCGTCGTACCCATCGAGGACTCCGACTTTGCCCGCGAGTACCTGTCGCTGGACATCGCCGCAGCCGTGGTGGAATCGCTCGATGGGGCGCTGCAACACATCCGCCGTTACAGCACCGGTCACAGCGAGACGATCGTCACCGAGTCGCAGACCTCGGCGGCACGGTTCGCTGCGGAGATCGACGCCGCGGCCGTGATGGTGAACGCCTCGAGCCGATTCGTGGACGGCGGAGAATTCGGCTTCGGCGCCGAGATCGGGATCTCCACCCAGAAGCTTCATGCCCGCGGACCGATGGGCTTAGCGGAGATGACCTCGACCAAGTACGTGGTGACCGGATCTGGGCAGATCCGCGGCTGACCAGGCGCGCATCTGGCACGATGACGGAGTGCCGCCCAGGATCGCCGTCATCGCACACGTGGAAACCAGCGACTCGACCCTTGCCGAACTGGTCGAATCCTTCGACGCCCAATCCTTGAGCTACCGCGATTTCAGCGTGGTCCTGCTAGTGCCGGAAAGCGCGGCCGCGCTGCGCCGCCGATTCGAACAGCTGACTGCACGCCGCCCGAACGTGGTGATCGAACCCTTCGAAGGTGGATGGTCGGATGCCTTCTGCTCAACGAGTGCAGCGGTCGCCACGCCGTCGATCTTGCCGCTGAGTCCCGACCTGTGCGGCGGTGCGACGCGACTTCACCCGGAGGCCCTCCGTCGGTTGAGCGATTTCTTCGAGACGAATGACTGCGACGTGGTTCTCGCCCGGGCCAGTCGGTCGTCAGCGCAGATCCCCATTCCGTTCGAGTTGCGGCGCGATGTTCCCCGAATAGAGCGGGAGACCGCTCCGAAGCTCCTCAGCGCTGCCACGGTCGCTTATCGCACCGAGTACATCCGCACGCACGCTCCGGTGGGAGACGCTTCCGATCTCGCTGAGATCGACCCATCCACGACGATCGGAATTCTGGGCTCGTACCCCATCGTCGCCCGGCGCTGCGGCAATGACGACTTGCCGCCGCAGGATGCCCTGAGTCAGAGGGTCGTCGACGTCACGGCTTCCTGGCGGAATGGCCGGATATTGCTCGCCGCCGACACGGCAAACGGAGAAGACAATCGAACCTGCCTGCTGTCGATTGTGGAGCCAGAGAGTGGCCTTGAGTACTGGTTGCCGAAGGCCTCGGACGCGGCCTCCGCGTGGGAGCTCGACGTACGTTCCGCTGCTCTCGGGGCCCCGCTATCCGATGGGCAGTGGTCCGTGATGAGCAACGTCTATGCGGCCGACGGCGAACCCGTGGCTCGATCCTCGGTTCCCGCAACCGCACTCGCGACCGGCATCGTCGACGGCAAGCTGGTCGTTGGTGCCAGCGTCAAGGGCACGTTGGTCATTGACGTAGGAGCCACAAAGTCCTCGCCGGTAGCGTCAGTCGACGTCGATGAGGTTCACATCACGGAGGATGTTCGCGGGGCATTGTTCAGAGCTCATCTGCCGAAGGTGTATACGACTGGCCCGGGTGCCATTGACGGCGCCATCATGCTTGACCGCTTCAGACTTCCTGCCCGGCTGGTTGCGGATCAGCAGGGAGTCAGCCTTCAGTTCTTCGTCAGCGGCTTGGCCGGCGAGAGCACCCTCTTCACGAAGTTCGGCGCCTCGCCGGCCGCGGCAACCGGGCTGAATCTCGTGATCTCGGGGACTGGCGAGATGGGCGTCACGCCAACCCCGCCGCCGCCGCCCGAGCCCCGTAAGTCGCCGCCCGCTGCCCGTCCTAAGCCGCCGCGTGCAGCAGCTGTCCCCCCCAAGCCGACTCCTGTGTTGAGGCGCCTCCGCAGATCGGTGCCGGAGCCCCTTGAGCCGCTGGCCCGGCGGCTCAGTCGAAACTCCGTCGCTCGAGGCCTTTATCGCCGGATGACTCAACGCTAGGCGGCTTGTCCGCCTCCGCGGTGGCCACCGAATGCAGTTCCCAAGGAAGTGAGGTGCGTCGCCAGGTCCTGTCGAATCTGACTAGAAGACGCGTCAGGTTTAGCGTCCGCGAGGACGTCCCAGAAGCCCGCATCCAGGACCCGCTGGGGAGGCAGCACCGACAGCCGATCCATAACGTCCTCCGGGACCGGCTGGGGATCAGGATGGCGGTACTCGGCAAGAATTTCGTCATAGTGGTCTGCCAAGGTCCGGTTCTGCGGGTCGAGCCCCAGAACGAGCAACAGGCCTGTCGGCGTGGTGTTCACCGGCATGACGGTCAGCTCCGGTCGATAGCGAGCCAAGACTGCGATGATGGAATACACGTCTCCCGTCCACGCACGCGTGTGTCGCACGCGAGCCGCCTCATCACGATTGCGGGGGAGCACATCATCGAAAACGATCAGCGTTTTGCCTGAGCTGTGGCGCTCGGTGTGGATGAAGTCTCGGAGGGCGAACTCGAAGATATGCAGGCCGTCGATGAACGCGAGATCGAAGGGGCGACCGTCGGTCGGCGCCAACGGGTCCGGGCGGCTGAAGTATTCGTCGCTAGAGGTCCGAAAAAGCCGCAGATCACACGAGATCTCCGCAGTGAGGTGATAGGCCGGATCGATGGCGACCGTACGGGCTCTGCTGAAAGCGAGACTCGTACCGTTTCGCACACCAATCTCGAGATACGTCTCCGGACGAAGCTTCGCATGCACCTGATCAAGGAACGTGAGATAACGCATGCCGCCACCGTAGTGGTTTCTCCAGGTGGCACAGCCGCTAGGCTGCCGTCATGACGTTGGGATTGACGCTGCTCCAGACCGAAGTGGAGCGGGAACTGCCGATTGCTGCTTGGGCATTCGGGGTTCTCGGCTTTGTGTTGTTGCTGGGTCTGCTGTTACTCACACTGTCTATTGGCAAGGGACGTCCCCACAGCTAGGCGCCGGCTAACGAGGTGACGGCGCCTCTGCGGCGTGCCACCGGGTTGGCGCGCAGACAAGATCTCGACCCCGATTCTCGCCATCGGTTGGGCGTGATGGGCGGCACGTTTGATCCGATCCATCACGGCCACCTGGTGGCGGCCAGTGAGGTGGCCCAGCGTTTCGAGCTCGATGAGGTGGTCTTCGTGCCCACCGGGCAGCCATGGCAGAAGACTCACCGCCAGGTGTCGGCGGCGGAGGATCGGTATCTGATGACGGTGATCGCCACAGCATCGAATCCTCGCTTCACCGTTAGCCGGGTGGACATCGACCGGCCAGGCATGACGTACACCGTGGATACGCTTCGCGACCTGCACGCCGAGCGAGGCAACGATGTGGAGCTCTACTTCATCACCGGCGCCGACGCGCTCGCCCAGATCCTGACCTGGCGCGATGTCGAACAGCTCTTCGGACTTGCGCACTTCGTGGGCTGCACCCGGCCGGGGGTCGAATTCGACTCGCCCTCGATCGCGCAACTTCCGTCGAAGCGGGTAACACTGATGGAGGTGCCAGCGCTGGCCATCTCCTCGACCGACTGCCGCACGCGAGTCAAGGCCGAGGAGCCGATCTGGTATCTGGTGCCCGACGGCATCGTGCAGTACATCGCCAAGCGCGGCCTGTACCGCGAGCAACAAGCGATCTGAGTGGCACGCCCGAGAAAGAGAGACTTTGACTGCTGTCGATCATGCCCTGGAACTGACCCGTGTCGCCGCGACCGCTGCGGTCGACAAGCTCGGTACGGACCTCGTCGCCTACGACGTCTCCGAGCAGCTGGCGATCACCGATGTCTTCCTGGTGGTGACCGCCGCCAACGAACGCCAGGTGGGGGCGGTGGTCGACGGGATAGAGGAAGCGCTGAGGGAGCGTGGCGCGAGGCCGGTGCGCCGCGAGGGCGATCGACTGCAACGCTGGGTGTTGCTGGACTACCTTGACCTGGTCATCCACATTCAGCACACCGAGGAGCGGCAGTTCTACGCCCTCGAGCGGTTGTGGCGTGACTGCCCGCAGATCGAACTCGGCGTGGACGAGCGCCGATGACCGCCGCTCGGATCATCCTGTGGCGGCACGGGCGTACCGAATGGAACGTCGACAACCGCTTTCAGGGCCAAGCCGACATCCCCCTCGATTCACTGGGAGTTGCGCAGGCCGAACGGACCGCAAGAATGCTGGCCGGATTTGAACCGTCGGCCCTGTACTCCAGCGACCTCTCGCGCGCTTACACGACCGCCGCCGCCTTGGCCACTATCACGGGCCTGGAGATCCGGACTGACAAGCGTCTGCGGGAAATCCACGTCGGCACCTGGGAGGGGCTGCTAGGACGCGAGGTGGACGCGGCCGATCCGGAGCTGGCCCGGCGCCTTCGGGCTGGTGAGGACGTCCGCCGATCGCCGACGGGGGAGAGTCCCTCGGAGGTTGCCGAGCGAATGGCGGAGGCGCTCACCGAAATCGCCGAGGCGGCAGAGGACCGCTCCACGGTGGTGGTGGCCACCCACGGGCTCGCGGGCCGCGTGGGGGCCTGCCGCTTCGTCAGGCTCCCATTCGAGACCTGGCGGCTGATGGGTGGGCTGTCCAACTGTGCGTGGGTAAGCATCGACCGGCACCGCTCCGGCGTCTACTGGCGGATCGAGGCCTACAACGCCCTGGCGACTCATGAAGGACTCGAAGCAATTTCCTGACTTTCGCGCCGCCGCGCTAGTATCTCGTGGTCTCCGCGGCGGATATGACGACGGAACGCGGCCGGAGAAACATCGAGGGGCTTTGGCGCAGTTGGTAGCGCGCTTCCATGGCATGGAAGAGGTCAGGGGTTCGAGTCCCCTAAGCTCCACCAGTGTGATGAGTCGAGACATCGTTCAAACCTGAGTCGAGACAGCGTTCATAGGATGTTGATCTTCTGGCGTTGGGGCAGGGTTCCTCCGGGCTCCGGATGGTATGCCGGTGCTCGCTGCGGTCAAGCCCGTTCCGGCGCGGCTCCTAGGTGGTGAGGTCGAGGCCGGACCAGGCCCCGTGGTAAGGCAGCATCTCGTCATGCCTGACCTGCTAGTGATCCACATCGTTCGCCACGGGCGCACCCGCTCGAACCGTGTGGGGCTGGTGATGGGATGGGTGGACGAGTCGATCGAGCTTGACCAGCACAATGG